>MAXR01000196.1:6013-10137 GCA_001751155.1 Desulfuromonadales bacterium C00003068
CGTACTCGTCAGGACTTGATGCCTTTTTCGACAGGAATCGTTACCGAACATATTTATTCAACAAGTCGTTTATTGACCACCATTACCGGTATTGTTGTGCAGCCGAATAAGGCAATCGTTGGTGCCAATGCATTTGCTCATGAGGCTGGTATTCATCAACACGGTATGTTGATGGAGAAAACAACCTATGAGATCATGACGCCTGAATCGATTGGTTTGTCGCAAAATAAACTTGTTTTAGGCAAGCACTCGGGTCGTCATGCATTCAATAAACGGTTGGGTGACTTAGGCTATACTCTTAGCAAGGAAGATCTTCAGAAGGCGTTTGTTCGCTTCAAAGCTCTTGCTGATATGAAAAAAGAGATCTTTGATGAAGATTTGGAAGCCATTATTGCTGATGAGATCATTCGTGTTCCCGAAAAGTTTAAATTAATGGAGATGAATGTCTCGTCTGGTTCGTTTTCTGCGCCCACTGCCACAGTGCAGATGGAAGTAGACGGCGAGGTGAAAAAGACAGCAGTGATCGGTGATGGACCTGTCGATGCGACGTTTAAAGCGATAAAGGAGCTTGTCGGTACTGATGTCCATTTGCTCCATTTTTCAGTCGGAGCCATTACGGGTGGAACGGATGCGCAGGGCGAGTGTACTGTTCGTCTTGAATTCGATGGTCGTGAGCAACTTGGTCAAGGGGCACATCCTGACATTATTGTCGCTGCGGCAAAAGCTTATATTAATGCTTTGAATAAAATTTCCTCATTGCAGAAAAGAACACCTGTCGATCTTTAGTTCAATGCGAGATCATATATTCAACCGGTAGACGGGACGCTTTTCAGGCGTCTCGTTTTGCTGTATGGTGTGCAACGAATAACAATGAATTTGCTGTTTGTAGGCATAATGATGATTGTTTGTTATATGTTTTGATTGAAAAAGGAGAGCTTTATGGGCAAGACGATTTCGGAAAAAATATTTGAAAGCCATCTGCGTGATGAGCCTTTTGAGGGAACAAAAGTTTTAACGCTTGATCGTGTGCTGTGTCATGAGATTACTACCCCAGTAGCGATCGCTGATCTAGAGTGGCGTGGGAAAGACCGTGTCTTCGACAAGACAAAAATTAAGGCTGTTGTTGATCACGTTACTCCCTCAAAGGATAGCAAAACTGCGCTGCAGGCAAAAATGCTACGTGATTGGGCTCGTCGCCATGACCTTAAAGACTTTTTTGATGTTGGCCACAATGGTGTTTGTCATGCATTGTTCCCTGAAAAAGGTTATATCCAACCAGGTTTCACTGTCATCATGGGTGACAGTCACACCTGTACTCACGGTGCGTTTGGTGCGTTTGCCGCCGGTGTTGGAACAACTGACCTTGAAGTTGGTATCTTAAAGGGGGTTTGTGCCTTTCGCGAGCCAGCAACGATTCGGGTTAATTTGGTCGGCGATTTGTCTGATGGTGTTTATGCCAAAGATGTCGTTCTTTATGTGATCAGTCAGCTTGGTGTTAACGGCGCAACAGATCGGGTCATTGAATTTGCAGGTTCTGTTGTTGATGACATGAGCATGGAAGCACGAATGACTCTATGTAATATGGCGATTGAAGCAGGTGGTACCAGTGGTATTTGTATGCCAGACCGAGTGACGGTTGATTACTTGTGGCCATTTATTCAAGATCAGTATGCGACAAAAGAAGAAGCTGTAGCCGATTACCTGAAGTGGCATTCTGATGCCGATGCGAATTATGATCAAGTATTGGAGTTTGATGTTTCCAGTCTGGATCCCCAAGTGACATTTGGCTATAAACCCGATTGTGTTAAGCCTGTCACTGAGATGGCTGGCACGCGTGTTGATCAAGTTTATATTGGCACCTGTACTAATGGGCGAATTGAAGATCTACGTGTTGCAGCGGCAATCTTAAAGGGTCGCCGTGTTGCCGATACTGTCCGTGGTATTGTTTCGCCAGCAACGCCTAAAATTTTCAGCGATGCCATGGCCGAAGGGATCATTCAGATCTTTATGGAGGCTGGATTCTGCGTAACGAATCCAACCTGTGGTGCTTGTCTAGGAATGAGTAATGGCGTTTTAGCCAATGATGAAGTATGCGCTTCGACGAGTAATCGTAACTTCAATGGTCGTATGGGTAAAGGTGGCATGGTTCATCTTATGAGTCCAGCGACTGCCGCGGCATCAGCTGTTACAGGTGTTATTACAGACGCACGTAGTCTATAATTTTTAGAGAGGAAATCGCAGACATGAAAAAAGTATTTAAAGGCGCGACACTCTTTCTAGACCGCTCCGATATCAATACCGATGAAATTATACCAGCCAAGTATCTAACTGAAGTCACCAAGGAGGCACTTAAGCCTTACCTTTTGGAAGATCTTAAGTTGGATGGCTTTGATCCGCAGGGCCAAGCGTTGAAAGATGCGCGTGTTGTTGTGTCGCGGCAAAATTTTGGTTGTGGTTCATCACGTGAACACGCACCGTGGGTGTTTGAAGTGAACGATGTGCATACGGTTATTGCAGAAAGTTATGCGCGTATTTTCCGCCAGAACATGTTCAATGGCGGAATGTTAGCCATTGAGTTGCCTAAGTCTGATATTGATCAGCTCTTTGCACTCACTGAGTATGGGACTGTTGATATCGCTGTTGAGCTTGAATCGAAAATGATCACAGCCAGTGCAGGTGATAAAAAGATTCAGATTAGTTTTGAAGTTTCAGAATTTGATATGGCTCTTGTTAAAGCTGGTGGTTGGGTCGAATTTGCTGACGAGCGTTATTAATTAGCAACTATGATTGATTGTATTTGAGGGGCCGGTTTATTCCGGCCTTTCTTGTTTGGATATTTGAGCCACTGTGTCGTTGTTGTCTCAGTTGTTGTGCCGGTGGTGGCCCACATTGAGCGTGTGGTACTGATTGGGTGGAAAATTGTTTGACATTTATTGGCTTAGATTTCTATAGTGCCACTCATTGTTATGCAAATTTATCTGCTTAATTGGTTGACTGTGGCAGATTTGTACCATTAATTTTAAGTTTTGAGGAGGGTTACCGTGGCTGAAAAGAGTTTTGATATTGCAGTGCTGCCTGGGGATGGCATTGGTCCTGAAGTAATGACTGAAGCATTGAAAGTTCTCGGTGCTGTGGAAAATAAGTTTGGTGTTGTTTTCAATAAGTCGATGGCAAATGTTGGTGGTGCCGGAATTGATAATGAGGGCAAAGCACTTCCCGAAACAACGGTCGAACTTTGCAAGAAATCCGATGCGATCTTGTTTGGTAGTGTTGGTGGCCCGAAGTGGGAATCTCTTACCTCCCGATGAGCAGCCAGAACGTGGTGCCCTGTTGCCATTACGTAAAATCTTTGGTTTGTTCTGTAATCTACGTCCTGCTATCATCTTCCCCGCTTTAATCGGCAGCTCATCCCTTAAAGAGAGTGTTATTGAGGGTGGGTTTGATATTTTAGTTGTGCGTGAATTGACAGGTGGAATCTATTTTGCTGATCCTAAAGGGGTCGATGTGGTGGATGGTGTGCGTCGTGGTTTTGATACCATGGTTTATACCGAGCCTGAGATCGAAAGAATTACCCGTGTCGCTTTTGATGTGGCGCGTAAGCGTGGCAGCAAAGTGTGTAGTATTGATAAAGCCAATGTTCTTTCAACTTCAGTGCTTTGGCGCGAAGTGGTAGAGCGGGTTGCTAAGGATTACGCTGATGTTGAATTGTCACATATGTATGTTGATAATGCAGCGATGCAGTTGGTTCGCTGGCCTAAGCAGTTTGATGTTATGTTGTGTGGTAACATGTTTGGCGATATCATCTCTGATGAGGCTGCAATGTTGACTGGTTCACTTGGCATGCTCCCTTCGGCTTCTTTAGCTGAGGGAACTTTTGGTATGTATGAACCTTCAGGTGGTAGTGCTCCAGATATTGCTGGTCAGGGAATTGCTAACCCAATCGCTCAGATTCTTTCAACATCAATGATGTTACGCTACTCTTTTGCTATGGCAGAAGCTGCCGATGCGATTGATAAAGCGGTTGAGAAGGTGCTGAATGATGGCTACCGTACTGGCGATATCTTCCAAGGTACAGCAGGTGAGAAGAAGGTTAATACCAGTGAAATGGGCGATGCGATCATCGC
>MAXR01000197.1 GCA_001751155.1 Desulfuromonadales bacterium C00003068
GCATAATACGGGACCTGTGGATGCAAAATTTACACTTACTGTACCCTGGGGTACACTGCCGGGAGATTACACGGGAATGATATCTTTCACACCGACAGAAAAAGCACGACCATACTGACAAAAGGATAAACTAAAATTTTAAGAGGTGAAACGGAAAAAAATGAATATAAATATGAGAAGTGTTGTAATGGCTTTGCTCATTGTAGCANNTTTGTAGCAGTGATGGTATGCACGACGATGGCAATGGCTGGTGCGGGAGAGGATGCCGGGTCGAGTGTGACAGTGGCAACTACGCCACCGGAAATTACTAAGATTACCCTAGACCCTAAGGAGCTAACGTTAAATCCGGGAGTTGTTACTACTGGTACACTTACAGTAGAAGTGTTCTGTCCAAACAGCGTAGAGTGGATAAAGAGTGCAGAACTGACAAAAGTTGAGCCGGAGATGGGAATACCTATGCCAATAGCGCTGAAGCTAATAGAAGTTGATAAAGAGGGAATTAATGCGAAGTACCAGTTGGTAGTAGAACTCCCATGTCATGTGCCAGCAGGGGAATACACACTGACAGTTACAGTTACCGACAAATCGGATAACACAGTTACGGGAACAGCATCTGCCACCGTTTTGGAGACACTTGCTTTCTCAGTAACAGATGTGGAGTTCGGAACTGTAGCGCCTGGTAAGTCAAGTGAGGCATCATCGACAGTAACGTACCTGGGCAATGTCCGCTTTAAGTTCGATAAGAAAGATGGTATTGTGCCTAGTAATATGAACTCAGGCGCTAGTGGAACAATCGAAGCCCAGAATATAGAAACCCGTTGGGATTGGAACACAGTCATAGCGAGGGGATTTTTCACGCCGAAGGACTCGGTAAAGACTGTACCATTTACACTAAATGTGCCATTTGGTACAGCACCAGGTACATACATGGGAACAATAGTGTTTACACCAACACCAGTCAAATAATAAGGAGTAAAAAGACATTGGCGATTGTTTGTAGCAATGGAAGGGGTAGTGATCGCGTAAGTGGGATAGATGCCCCTTCTAGGCTAAATGAAAGACTAGGAGGTGAAAAAGGAAAAAAATGAATGCGAAAAAAAGTATACAGGCTTTGTTCCTCGTAGCGATGATGCTATCTGCGGCAATGCCAATAGCTATGCCAAGTGAAGATGCCGGTTCGAGTGTGACGGTGGTCTCGTTGACACCGGTAGTGGAATCGGTGTTGATAGAACCAGCCGTGGTAATGATAACCCCTGGTGTTTTCACGTCAATTACTGTTACTGCGGAAGTGTTTGCACCAAACGGGATAGACCGGATAAAGCATGTAGAGTTGACAAAAGTTGAGCCCCATTATCTACAAGGAACCCCTCTGCCTAAAGCACTGAAACCAACAGAAATTGATGAGGGAATACGTGCGAAGTACCTACTACCACTTGACATCCCGTGCAGTCAGCCTGCGGGGGATTACACAGTGACAGTTACCGTTATCGACCTGGATGGCAACACAGCTACAGGTACTGCAACATTCGCCGTTGAGGAGACACTTGCTATCTCTGTAACAGATGTGAAATTCGGATCCGTAGCGCCTGGTAAATCAAGCGTGGCATCTTCGACAGTAACGAACCTGGGCAATGTCCGCGTAGAGTTCAAGAAGAAGGGTGGAATCGTACCCTCAGATATGCACGCCGGTGGTAGTGGAATAATAAAAGCCAAAAACATTGCAGTCGATTGGGATTGGAAAACAGTCATAAAGAGAGGGTATTTCAGTCCGGGTGAGAACACCAAGGAAGTACCATTTACACTAAAGGTGCCATATGGCACACCACCAGGTACATACACGGGAAGGATAGTGTTCACACCAACGCCGGCGAAATAGTAATGGCCAAGAAACAAAACAGGACCTAAGTTATGTTTACCGCGGGGATGGATGGATAGATGGATCGTTCGTCCTTCCTCCGCGGTTAAATGTGTACGCAAAAAGTTTACCCCCGGTTCCTTTTTGAGGGATGCAAAATGGAGATAGATGATGTAAAAAAAGAAAAAAAAAGTGATGAGAAATGAGACAAAAAGAGAGTATAAATGAGAAGACCCGGAAGTTAGTAGCCGTAATAGGTGTTGCATTCATAACCCTTA
>MAXR01000198.1 GCA_001751155.1 Desulfuromonadales bacterium C00003068
CCCGCCTGGTGTGCGGCTTGAAGAGCGGCAACGGTTAGCGGCACCCCAGGGCTAATAACAATCAGATCGGCAGCAACAAAAAGTTCACGACTATGGCCTGCCAAATCGAGGGTTAATTCCGAGCGTAGCGCAGCAAAAGAGCCATCATCGGTCGCCAGAATTTGATCGCCACTGCGGCGGTCACTCAGCACCACCTGTGCTCCGCAATCGAGGGCGTACCGGCACACAGCCAAGCCACTACGACCAGCACCAACAACTACGATATTTTGCCCCTTCAATTCCATGCTGCTATCTCAATTTAAGGGTGGATAGGGCCACCAGCGCTAACACAATACTGATGATCCAAAAGCGGACAATAATCTTCGGCTCGGGCCAGCCCTTTAACTCAAAATGATGATGGATCGGTGCCATACGAAACACCCGCCGGCCAAGAAAACGAAACGACAGTACCTGAACGATGACGGATAAGGCCTCAACAACAAAAATGCCGCCAACAATCACCAGAACTAGCTCTTGCTTAACAATAATCGCAATCGTCCCTAGTGCTCCACCTAATGACAAACTACCGACATCGCCCATAAAGACTTGAGCTGGATAGGTATTAAACCACAAGAAACCTAAGCCTGCACCGACCATTGCACCGCAGATAATCGACAATTCGCCAGCTCCCGGAACACCGGTAATTTGTAGATACGAGGACAAGCGTGCGTTACCAGCAAGGTAGGCAAACAGTAAATACGCCCCCGAGGCAATAATCATCGGCCCGATAGCAAGGCCATCCAAACCATCAGTTAAGTTGACAGCATTACCACTGCCAACAATGACCAGCAATATCAGCGGGATGTAAAACCAACCGAGCCACGGATTGACCCCCTTGAAAAAGGGTACGGACAATACTGGTTCAAAATTTGTCGCTTGAAACAACACCGCTGCGGCGATCAAAGCAACCACAATTTGCCACAGCATTTTATAGCGTGCTGACAAGCCATCGCTACTCTTTAGCTTAACTTTTCTATAATCATCAACAAAACCGATCGCACCGTAGCCAACGGTGACCAACAGTACCACCCAGATATAGCCATTGGTCAGATCGGCCCACATCAATGTCGGCAGTACAATGGCGATCAAAATTAGAGTGCCACCCATGGTCGGTGTCCCCTCTTTTTTGAAATGAGACTCGGGCCCACACTTGCGAATTGTTTGACCAATTTGCAGTGATGAAAGACGCTCGATCACCCATGGTCCCAGTAAAAATGAGATAACCAGAGCCGTAATGGTCGCGTAAATGGTTCGAAAGGTGATAAATCGAAACACATACAGTGCTGAAAATTCAGTATGAAGTGGATAAAGGAGATGGTACAGCATCGAGGCCCCCTAACGTACTAGTTGAAAACTATTCAACCTAATTTACATTTGCTGTTGCGGGCAGCCCGTTCGAGCTGCTCTACTTCGTCATTAAGCTACATCAGTGAGTCATCGATCAGGCGTTGTACAACTTTTTCCATATGCATGCCGCGTGAACCCTTTATCAGTACACAGTCATCTGCGGATAGATTTTTTTCAAGCCATGCAACAATCTGGTCGTGATTGTTACATGGCGGTATAATGATCTCAAGGCTCTCGTCGGTATTGGCATCATCGGCACCTAGTACAACATGATTGGCCCATGCGCCCATGGTAAGCAAGCAATCAGCGCGGCTGGCAGCATAGGCACCAAGGTCGCGATGGCACTCCGCAGCCGCATCACCAAGTTCAAGCATATCGGACAGCACCGCAATTTTGCGGCCTAAGCACGGCCAATCGCCCAGCGCTTTGAGTGCCGCTTTCATCGACTGCGGATTAGCATTATAGCTATCATCCAACAGTGTCACACCCGATTCTAGCTCCCGCACCTCTAAGCGCCCCGCAGCCATCTTGACAACGGATAGGCCAGCAACAATATGTGCCACCGCAATGCCGGCACTGTGTGCGGCGGCCGCAGCAGCCAAAGCATTCGACACTTGATGTTGCCCCGGAAGAGGTAGCGTCACCACATATTGTTCTCCATCGAGATGCAAGGTGAAGTGTGTTTCGCGGCCACAGCTGAGATCGGAAGCCCAGACATCGGCCTCATTCTCAATAGCAAAACTGACTTGCTTCACACCAGTAGGCAGCGGCAAGGCAACCACCAATGGATCATCATTGTTAACAATGGCAATCGCACCGGGTTTTAAATTCTCGAACAGTTCCCCTTTAGCTTGAGCGACGCCAGCAATATCACCAACGCCAGCAAGATGACCTGCACCGACATTAGTGATCAACGCCACCGTTGGTTGGGCAATCTGAGCGAGACGGGTAATTTCACCGCGTTGACTCATTCCCAGCTCTAACACCATCCAGCGATGTTCTTCACTTAAACGCGACAGAGTCAACGGCAAACCGATCAAATTATTAAAATTACCTTCGGTTTTCAGCCCCTGATCCTGTTGCGCTAAAATTGATGCCAACATCTCTTTGGTTGATGTTTTACCTGTTGTCCCAGTTATAGCAAACACTGGCCCAACAAAATTTTGGCGTAAATAGCCAGCAAGCTCACCCAAACATTTTAGCGCATCGTCAACTTGAACAACAGGCACGTTCAAGCCACCGACAACCTCTTCACTTAAACAGGCTGCCGCACCGTGCTCGACTGCGTGGCGTAGATAATCGTGACCATCATAATTTGGCCCATGCAACGGTACAAATAGGTCACCTGGTTGCAATGACCGACTGTCTGTCGATACTCCCGTTACCGTAGCACCTACAGTTGCTGGCAGCAGGCTGCCGCCAACGATTTGAGCGATCTCTTCAGTGGTAAACTTCATTATAATTTTAATTCCCTGATTGATCACGTTGTTGTCGAGCTGCGAGAGCGATCTTTACCTGTTCACGGTCATCAAAATGGATCTTTTCAGTGCCAAGAATCTGATAATCTTCATGCCCTTTACCAGCAATCAACAGCAGATCATCGGCTTGCAATAAAGCAATGGCTGTTTCAATGGCCTGAGCACGATCTTCAATTACACAGTAGTGGCAATCTGCGGTATTGAACACTGGCGGTTGCGCTAGTAACGACTGCAAATCACCCTGATCATAGCGCAGACAGCATTCATCAAAACCACAACACACCTCAGCTAAAATGCTTTGCGGGTCTTCGGTGCGTGGATTATCGGATGTAACTATACTCAACGTCGAATAGCGTGCTGCAACAGATGCCATGACAGGACGTTTTGAGGTGTCACGATCACCACCACAACCAAATACGGTAATAATCCGCTGTGGTTTAAGTGCACTGACCGCTTGCAAAGCCTTCTCTAAGGCATCGCCCGTGTGAGCATAATCAACAAGAATCAATGCGTTCAGCTCGTTATCCACCCGTTCCAAACGTCCCGGAACCGTATGGGCACGATCCAAGCCTTGTTCGATGGTGGTAATGGGCAACTCTAGTGCCACGCCAACACCAACGGCACAGGCGAGGTTTTCCATATTAAACCGGCCAATTAATGCCGAATGTAGCTGGACATCGCCATACGGTGTATGAAGCTGTGCTTCAATGCCAGCCAACGACTGACTAAACTTATCCACCCGTACTGCGGCATAATTTTGTAAACCAACACTGATCGCACCATCGACCAAGGTCAACAACTTGGCACCATACGGATCATCGGCATTAACGACGGCACGGCTATTTCCAGCGACAGAGGGATCGGTAAACATCAACGATTTCGCGGCAAAATAGCTATCCATCGTCTTATGATAATCAAGATGTTCTGGCGTCAGATTGGTAAACACTGTTGCCTTAAACTCCAACCCGCATGCGCGCGACTGCATCAACGCATGCGAAGACACCTCGAGCACTAACGCATCGGCACCACGCTGACGAAAATCAGCCAACATACACTGCAAGTCTAATGACTCAGGAGTGGTGTGGCACGCTTCGACATCGTAACCTTCAAATCGATTACTAATGGTTCCAACTACAGCGGGTTTATAACCCGCCTGCACTAACAACGATTCAATCAGATAGGTCATGGTTGTTTTACCATTGGTACCAGTGATACCAACGGTCAGCAATTCACGCGCTGGATAACCGTAAAACGCCGCAGCCATTTTCGCCATGCTTTGCCGTGCATCAGCAACGACAATTAACTGCACCGTTTCTGGCAACGAAACCTCACGCTGCGCAACCACGGCCAGCGCACCATTGTTAATCGCCGCACCAATATAGTCATGGCCATCCACCACGTCACCAGATAAGGCAAAAAACAGCCCCCCTTGGCGTACACAACGCGAGTCATAATACAGTGCGTCAATCTCCTGCGTCGTATCATGCAGGTCGTTCAAACAGCAGACATCGACTATAATTTGGTGGAGTTTCATAGTCCCTCGCATTAATTCGGTGGTTGTAATTTCACCCATACGGTACTGTCGGTGTTAACACTCTCCCCTGCCAAGGGGTACTGATCGACCACTCGGCCAACACCTTTGATCATGATATTCAAACCACTTTTCGCCATTAAACGCAGCATTTGGCGTGAACTTAACCCCTTACAGTCAGGCATCACCTCGGTGCCCGGATCAACAGCAACGGTAACCGAGCTTAATGCGGGGAGTTCAACTCTTATCGGCATATCAGTGTCGATTGCCATGCTTTTTCTCTGTGTTGCCGGCACATGAAGGTAGCGTAACGCTTGATCGGCGATTCGCGAGAAAACAGGCGCGGCCAATAATCCGCCATAAGTCTTTTGTACCTTTGGCTCATCTAACACCACAAGAATCACCATCTTTGGCGCTTCAGCGGGAGCAAAGCCGATAAATGACGACACTCGTTTGTCGACCGAATAGGTGCGTGTCACCGGATCAACTTTTTGTGCCGTTCCTGTCTTGCCACCAACATCGAAGCCAGCAACGCGAGCGCGCGACCCCGTTCCATCGACATCGGTTACCGTAACCATCATCTGCATAAGTTCATGAGCAATATCGCGGCCGATCACCCGACGAACCAGTTGTGGGGTTTGTTCATCAGTGACATCATTAACGGGGTTGGTAATTTTTTTAACCAAATAAGGTCGATACAACTCACCACCGTTCACAATGGCACTTGCTGCGGCGGCCAATTGCAACGAGGTAACAGACAATCCCTGACCAAATGAGATCGCTGCCAAATCAATCTCAAACCATCTTTGCGGTTTACGTAGTAACCCTCTTCCCTCACCATCAAAATCAATTTCAGTTTTTTGTGCAAAACCAAACTGAGTGAGGTAAGAATAAAACGTCTCTTTACCAAGTTTTTGAGCGATTTTTGCGCAGCCAATATTTGAACTGTACTTAAGTACATCACTAATGTTCAGCCGTCCCAGCTCAGTGTGATCGTGAATCACTTTGCCACCAATGCGATACGATCCGCGACCGCAATCAATGACATCATCAACCTTGATCACATTCGAATCGAGGGCTGCCGCTAACAAAAACAGCTTGAACGTTGACCCCGGCTCATAGGTATCACACACGACGCGATTACGCCGTTGTGCTGCAGTAAATGACCCGAACGCGTTGGGATCATAATCGGGCGAACTGGCCATCGCCAACACTTGACCGCTAAACGGATCAAGAATAACCACGCTACCGCTTTTAGACTTTGAATCGCGTACCGCAGCCGCCAGCTCCTTTTCAACGATATATTGAAGCTGTTTATCAATGGTAAGGGTTACGTCTTTACCTAGTTGCCCTTTAATTACCTGACGACCACTACCGATGCTGCGCGAACCACCATCACGTTGCATAACCAGATAACTGACATCTCCCGCCAAGACCCCGTTATAGCGCCGTTCGATCCCTTCTAATCCGTCATTATCAGTGCCGGAGAAGCCAACAATTTGCCCAGCAACACGCCCATTCGGATACCAACGTTCATGCTCAGGAATAAAATGGACCCCCGGCAACGCTTGAGCTTTCAGCATACGACTCTCGCCGTCGGTGGTTCTCCTTTTAAGCCAGATAAATTTTTTATCTTTTGTTAACTTTGCCAGCACCACCGAGTAATTTAGATCGAGCCCCTTAGAGAGGGCTGTGGCAACAGACTCGATACTATGTACAATTTGTTCAGATTCTGGGGAGGTTGACTTGGATTTTTTTAGGGCCGCATCACGTTCGGCCTCAGCCTTCGCAAGCAGATTTCTTAATTCAGTAGGATTGATATAAACGGAATTCGCGACCAGACTCACCGCCAACGCTTCGCCGTTGCGATCAAAAATTGCACCACGTTGAGGGGTCAGAGTAATTTTCTTTTTATGCTGCCGTGCGGCAAGAGATTGCCACTTTGACGCACTGTAGACCTGAAGGTAGTAAACGCGACTCACTAAAGCAACGTAAGCCAAAACGAAACAAACTCCTACCAGCAGGATACGCACACGAACTCCGTGCGCTTCATGTTTCGAACTCGGCGTTTTCCGCACTGAGGCTTTATCAGATAGAGAGTGTTTCCGCGATTTCAATGACATCATCCCTCTGATCAAGATCTACTGCTGGGCTATTTTTCACAGAAGTTTCAACTTCTAACGACTGCCCCTGTACTTGTAGATAGAGAGGATCCTGTGGAACGATGGATGCTTTGTATAAAAAAGCTCCCCCCATCAGTAGCACAGACACCATTGCCAAAGCACTCAACCGCAACTTGCGGCGACGTAGCTGACGGTTTATCCACAGCTCGTTCATCTCTGACCATAAATCCTGTTTTTCGGCATAATCTCGGTTTACCATAATGCGCCCCTTTACTTCCTTTACCTTTTTACCTACGTTGTGACCACTCAAGGATTCTAGTTCTGTCGAACTGTAATCACCTGTTCCGCTCGTGGAGCTCTCAAACCTAACCGTGTGGTGGCAACTTTTTCGATATAGCGCGGGTTCGTCAACTGCGCAATCGACACGGTTAAGCTCTTTTGGTCATACTCTGCTTGTCTAATCTCATTTTCCAGCCGCGACACGTCGTAGCCACATTGAGTCACCTCAATACGAACCCACACATGAAACAACCCAATCACTAACAACAGCACAATGGCAGCAAGGATCGATGTCACCTTCACATTTGCAATGCTTAGCCCCCCAGAGGGCCAAGTATTTTCCATCATATCAGTTACCCCTTTCCTTGCGCCTAAACCAGCCGTTTAACAGCCCGCAAAATGGCACTACGTGAACGAGGATTTCCATCCACCTCTTCTTCCGTAGCGCGAACTCCTCGCCGGGTTAACACTTCAACATCAGCGACCAGACCACAGGCGCACATGGGCAGCCGTGGTGGGCAGGTACAAGGGTTCGCCCGATGCTTGAAAATATTTTTAACAATACGATCTTCCAACGAGTGAAAGCTGATCACTGCCAGCACGCCGCCGGGTTTGAGAAGTTCAATCCCCCGCTCAACCCCTTTTGCTACATGCTCTAACTCTTCATTGACGCGAATCCGTAGCGCTTGAAATACCCGTGTTGCCGGATGAAGCCGACCAGGAATCATGCCACCGGGAACCGTTTCTTGGATCAACGTAGCCAGCTGTAATGTTGTTGCAATGGGCTCAATCTCACGCACGCGCTCAATTTTTCGTGCGATTCGCTTGGACCAGCGCTCTTCGCCATATTTTTTAAAGATCAACGTCAGCTCTTCGACACTCTCCTCATTGACAAGTTCAGCTGCAGTAATCCCCGTTTGACGATTCATGCGCATATCAAGAGGTGCGTCGAAACGGAATGAGAAGCCGCGCTCAACTTCATCCAATTGGTAGGATGAAACGCCCAAGTCAAGCAACATGCCATCTAAGCCATCAATACCAAGCTCCTCTAATACCTCACCAGCCTCAGAAAAATTAGCATGGCGCAAAATAGCGCGGTCACCATAAGGGGCGAGAACTTCACCCGCCTTCTGCAAGGCATCCTGATCACGGTCTAAACCGATCAACACCCCATCGGGGGCTGAAGCCTGAAGGATCAAATTTGAATGGCCACCTGCGCCGAGCGTTCCATCAAGGACAATCGCGCCGGGTTGCACATCCAATAAAGCCAAGACCTCGTTAGGTAGCACCGATAGGTGTTTGAAATTCGCAGTATCCATCTTAGAAGCCTAAATTTCCGAGTTCAGCCTTCATGGTATCAAGCTGCTGCTCTGCTGCTTCAAGCTGCTCATCGAACAAGGTCTGACTCCACATTTCGATTTTCCCCGCCATCGCCACAATCACGATCTCTTTGTCAAATTTTGCAATGGTCCGCAATGAAGCGGGAAGGGCAATACGCCCCTGTCGATCGAATGTGCACTCCACCGCAGGACTAATTCGACTACGATAGATCAAATCTTTTTCGTTACCGTTTGCCATCGCATCGACACGAGCCTTCGTTTTTTCCCACTCCGATGCGGGATACGCCACCAAAGCATCTTTGCGTCGGGTGACCACCAACAGCTCATCACCATAGGTATCCGCGAGCAAGCTGCGTAACTTCGCAGGGATGCTCAAGCGTCCTTTTGGATCAATGCTATTGATGAATGTTCCCGAAAAACTCACATGGCCTCTTTTGCTCTAGATATGTGTCTATTTAACACTTAAATACACTTATTGGGAAATATAACCTCAGCACAACATTTATGTCAAGGGCTTCCCCCCTTTTCACCCCAAAGACAAGGCAACTCGCCACAACCAAATAAAGTCAATATTTACAAGTACTTACACTAAAGACGAACCAAAGAAACAGCTCGGTTTTTCATTAAAAGGCAAAAAAAAACGAAAAAAAACGCACTCAAAAAAGCACGGCTCCAGATTTTGTGGGAAGAATCTCCACAATCCATCAAACGACTCATCGCTACTTTTTATTTCATCACCAGTTTTATTGATAAAAAAACACGCTATGCTTTAGTGAGATCTTCGCGAGGTAAAGACGATCAATATTGATGGTCTCGCAAAAACGGATTAGATGGCTAAGCAAAAACTTCGTCCCCCAAGGCGTAGTGGTTGTTCAAGGGTGAAGGCATACCTGTTGTATGTCGAACTCTTGAACAAACGCTGCAACGCAGGTGGGCGGACTTTTTGCGACGCCATCAATATTAGCCAAACGATACGAGAGTGAGGCGCAGATGGAATACGGTCACAAGAAATCAATCGAAAGTTATAGCCTGTTAGCACACCTCATCAAGCTAGCAGAATCCGACACCCTCTATCGCGATGAGTACATCCGACGAGCCCGCCACTATCTTGAACCGCAGCTTTCTCCTGCTGGCTACTCAGAGCTTAAAAAAATGCAGACACAAACAGTCAGCCTGCCCAACGAAATCCGCAATGCGATGCTTCACGGCGATTGGAGTAAAGTTTACGAGCNNTATGTCAAAGTCTTGAACAAACGCTGCAACGCAGGTGGGCGGACTTTTTGCGACGCCATCAATTTTCACCTTAGGAGACGGCATGTCGAACAGTAAGGAAACGTCCGAAGAGATTCTAGATCGCATCCGCCACGAACACCAACAACATCAAGCGGGTTACCGCGAACAGGCATTAAAAATGTACCCGTGGATCTGTGGTCGCTGCACACGCGAGTTTGAGGCAAAAAAAGTACGCGAACTTACCGTCCACCATAAAGATCATAATCATGACAATAACCCTGCCGATGGCAGCAACTGGGAGCTGTTATGTATCTATTGCCACGATCAGGAGCACACTCGCGAGGTTGAACAACAACGGGCGGAAGCCAAACCTAGTGGGCCGACGAAACCAACGCTAGGCCATTCCCCTTTTGCCGCTTTGGCGGGTGCATTTGGCGACGGGAAAACGAAACACTAATGAAACCAATCCGCACCCATGTTCCAGCACTCACACTCATCATCATTTTAGCGGTGTTATTAATGTCCTGTTCATCGACAACCAAACAGCCCATGGGTTTAATTAACGGCCAACTCGCACCCTGCCCCAACAGCCCGAATTGCGTATCGAGTGAAATGAGCACCAGCACTGCGTATATTGAACCGCTGGCCGTTAAAATCGAACCTGAAGCGGCGTGGTTGTGCCTGAAGCGTTCAATTGAAGGGTTAGGAGGTACTATTAAAATGGCAGAGGATCACTACCTGTGGGCGACATTTAAGACAAAGGTCTTTCGCTTTGTCGATGATGTGGAACTACGCCTCGATGCTGACAGTAAATTGATTCATGTGCGCTCGGCGTCGCGAGTTGGCTATTCGGATTTAGGGGTTAATCAGAAACGGGTGGAGTTGTTGCGGGAGAAGTTTACTGAAGAACAGGAACGCGTATTGAAGCTGGCACAGGTAACGGTCGGTCGGGCACTGGCCGACGGCTTTTGATCTTTACGCTGAACGAATCTCCATTGGTGATCGGGAAATTTGCACTCTTACACTGGTGGACAATGCCACCGTGCCTTACGCATATGCAAGCGACAAATACACCACCTATTCAGCGGAATCAGGATGATTCTTTTTTGTCGCAATAATATCCTGCAACCCACCAGAGACATATTTATGCAAAATACTGGCAACCAATGATTGGTACGGTAATCCCTCTTGCAGGGCACGACGCTGAATTGCCGACAGATCCCTACTAGAGATGCGGATATTGATGCGCTTATCTTTTTTAACCGTAAGCTGGGCACTTTGTGCCAAATATTCCTTACGCTCATGTGTTATGACAGATTCAAACTCATCGGCCTCAAAGGCATCGAGTATCTCCTGCTCTTCGCTATCTAATTTAATTTTATCCATCATGACCTCACAAATATTTTTTAGTCGCTTTACGACTCGGAATAATCGTTTTTAAAAAAAATTCAGTTTCTGTTTCAACATAAGGGACTAAATATACATAACCATCAATATTGACGACAAAGACCCTTTGGTTTGGATATTTTTGTTCGTTAGGGTGCTTCATATCATCCAGTAAATCAAATTGCTGAATTGCGAACAATACATCTTCAAATGAGATATTTCGTTCTTGAATCAAAATCTGATTTTTTTCTGGATTCCAATTAATGGTTTTCATAGTTAAAACCCTACCACAACGTGTGCCTATTGGCATCAATAAATTCAAATAGACACAGCAAATCCTTTAAAACAAAAAAGGGCGGCCCTGCCATCGCAGAACCACCCTTTTCATCTTACCATCTTACCTACAAATCAAACCACTACTCAGCGTTAAGTAACTTCGCCGCATCTTTGGCGTGATAGGTGATAATGATATCTGCCCCAGCGCGTTTCATGCCGATGAGGGTTTCCATCATCACTCGGTCGTAATCAATCCAACCTCTTTCGGCGGCAGCTTTAACCATCGAGTACTCACCTGAAACGTTATACGCCACCAACGGCAGATCAAAACGCTCTTTGATATCGCGAATGATATCCAAGTACGCTAGAGCTGGTTTTACCATGAGGAAGTCGGCACATTCATCCACATCTAGGGCGGCCTCGCGGAACGCCTCTTGACGGTTGGCGGGGTCCATTTGATAGCTGCGACGATCACCAAATTGCGGTGTTGAATCAGCCGCTTCACGGAACGGGCCGTAGTAGGCGCTGCAATATTTAACCGAGTAGCTCATGATGGGGATATGGGAGAAATCATTGTCATCAAGGACGCTACGAATGGCTGCAATACGGCCGTCCATCATGTCACTTGGGGCAACGATATCCGCACCAGCTTGGGCGTGAGAAAGGGCCTCAGCAGTCAACAACTTGAGGGTTTCATCATTATCGACATCACCATCTTTAATCACTCCGCAATGGCCATGATCGGTGTATTCACACATACACACGTCGGTAATCACTGTTAACTCGGGAACCTCTTTTTTAATCGCCCGAATAGTCTCTTGAATAATGCCAGTATCGCAATAAGCATCAGTCCCCATACTGTCTTTACACTCGGGGATACCAAACAGAATCACCGCTGGAATACCCAACTCATAGACTTCGCGCGCTTCGATGACAATATTATCAATCGACTGCTGATAGATGCCCGGCATGGAGGGGATCTCTTTTTTGATGTTTTCACCAAAGGCGCTAAACATGGGGTAGATCATGTCATCGACACGGAGGAATGTTTCACGCACCATACGGCGAATGTTGCTGGTACGACGCGTACGCCGGGCACGATATTCAGGAAAATACATGGAAAATCTCCTTCTCAAAGCTCCGAGGTACCGGAGGGTTTAGGTCTAAAAAAGGGGCGGACTAACGATAAAAATCAAGCAACGCAGCAACCATCCCATCAAGAGTATAGTCTTGCGGTTCAACATCAATGTGTAGCCCCAAGCGTAGTGCTGTGGCCGAGGTCAGCGGGCCGATCGAGGCCATAACAAGGGACTGCGTTAAGCTCGCGGCATCACCATCGAGTAGAGCGACAAAATTTTCGACGCTGGAAGATGAGGTAAAAGTCACCACATCGACTTGGCGCTGATTGAATAGCCGCCGCAACTCATTACCACCACTGGCAGCAGGAACAGTTTGATAGGCGATGGGAGCATCGACCTGCGCTCCGGCTTCAGTCAATTGTGTTGGAATCAGTTCGCGGGCCAATTGTGCCCGCGGGTAAAGAACTTTTACCCCTTTAACCCCGTGCTGACAGAGGAGGTCAATGACGGCTTCGGCACGATATTGCTGCGGCTGTAGATCGGTATCGCGACCGAGTTCTTGCAGGGACTGGGCTGTTTTAGGCCCGACACACACCCACTGCACAGGAGACGAGGCAGCACCACTCAATTGATCGAGCAGGTCTAAATGTTTCATCCGTTGATAAACCGACTGAACCGCGTTCACCGAAGTTAAGATCACATAGCGGTACTGCGATAACTGAGTGAGGGCGTGGTCAAGAGGCTGCCAACTTTCAGGAGCGATAATTTCAATAACAGGAACCGCCTCGGCAGACGCACCGTGCTGGCGGAGCAACTGCACAAACGGCGCAACTTGATGAGCCGCACGGGTAATTAACACCCGCTTCCCTGCTAAAGGAGAAACAATCGCTGTGGGGTGGACACCGGACATCCGTTAATCGCTCTCAACTGCTTTAAGTTTACCCTCAGGAGCGGCAATTTTTAAATCAAACAGCACTTGCAACGCATCAACATATTGCTGCGCTTCAGAATCTTTCTGAGCCTGCTTAAGTGCCTTGGTTGGTGGATGTAAAAATTTATTGGTAAGGGCCGAGCTCATAGAGGTGATCGTTTTGCGGTCGCTGTCACTTAAATGCTTGAGGTTGGCAAAAGTTTTCTCAAGCTCAGCTTGGCGCAAGGTTTCAATTTGCTGGCGCAAGGCAACAATGGTTGGCACCACATCAAGACCAGCCATCCAGCTTTGAAACTGACCAATTTCATGCTCAATAATCTCTAGAGCCTGTTCCGCCTCTTTATGACGCTCTTTAAGGTTGGCATTCACCACCCCTTGTAAGTCGTCGACATCATAAAGATAAACGTTATTCACATCGTTAACACGGGGATCAATATCGCGCGGAACGGCAATATCGATATAAAACATCGGCCGATTTTTCCGTTGCTTTAATGCCGCCTGCACCTGATCCGCTTCGATAACAAAACTGGTCGCTCCCGTAGAAGATAAAACAATATCGGCCTGATGAAGGTGATCGTGGAAGTTTTCGAATAAAACAGGCTGACCGGAGAACTCGGCGGCCAATTTTTCGGCCCGCGCAAAGGTCCGATTGGTAACCAAAACGCGCGTTACGCCATTATTAACAAAGTGCTTCGCCGCCAGTTCGCACATCTCACCAGCACCAATAAGGAGAACAGTTTTACCCTCAATAGAGCCGAATATTTTACGCGCCAATTCAACCGCTGCAAATGATACCGACACCGCATTACCAGCGATATTGGTTTCGGTGCGCACCCGCTTAGCAACGGAAAACGCTTTATGGAGAAAACGATTTAAGATCAAGCCAGCCGTCTTATGCTCGGCAGCATAACCATAGGCGGTTTTAATTTGACCGAGAATTTGCGGTTCGCCGATCACCATTGAATCAAGACTTGAGGTGACATTGAAGACGTGGCGAATCGCCTCTTCACCTTGCATGGCATATAGGTGAGAATCGAGGGTCTCCAGTGGAATCTGATGGTAATCAGCAAGAAACTGCTTCAATTGTACGGTAGCGGCATCACCATTGGTACTGGCAGCGTAAAGCTCAACCCTGTTACAGGTCGAAACAATGATCGCTTCACGCACCTCTGACAGGGCAAGCATCTGCTCAAGGGGAGCTTGCATCGCCTCAGGAGGAAACGCAACCGTCTCACGTACTGAAACAGGTGCCGTTTTATGACTTAATCCAACAACAATAATATCCATATTTTAATCCGCAAAAGCTCGGTAACAGTTGGTTCAAAAAGACAAAATATCCGCAGTGGAAATCTTAGCCCGCCATGGAGCTATAACTATGCAACCCCGGCAGCAGCATGTTCACCCCAAGAAAGGTGAACAGGACAAAGATAAATCCAACAATGGCCAAAATAGCAGCCCGACGTCCACGCCAGCCTGTTGTTAGCCGACCATGCAACAACGCGGCATAAATAAACCATGTAATAAGTGCCCACGTCTCTTTTGGATCCCAACTCCAGTAGGTTCCCCAGGACATTTCAGCCCATACAGCTCCTGAGATAATCCCCATTGTCATCAACGGAAAACCAAAAGTCAGGCAGCGATAGTTAAGCATATCGAGGGTATCAAGGGAGGGTAAGCGATAATAAAGGGCTGAAAACTTTTTACTCTTCAGCATCCGTTCCTGTAACAGATAGAAAATAGCAGCGACAAAAGCAACGGTAAATACAGCATTACCTAAAAAGGCAAGACTGATATGGATCGGCAACCAAAAGCTATCGAGCACAGGATTAAGGTTTTGCACCTGCATCGGCAGTAAACTGCCAAACAACATCAAAACAAGAATAATAGTGCATGTTGTTGCCGCGAGCACAGCCATCCGTAAGCGCCGGTCTACCAATAAAAACGTTCCCGCCAATGTCCAAGCAAAGAACGAGAACGATTCGTGCAAATTAGTTACCGGGGTGTATCCTGCTTCGATAAAGCGGGTAACAAGGGTCACAGTATGGATGAAAAAAGCCACCCGCAACGACCAGCGCCCCCAACGGTCACTGCCTGGCCGATTAACAACCACACTAAACAGATAAAGGAGTGTTGCAACAGCATATACAACTAATGTCAATTTAAATAACAGGATGTTCACATCCATGAGATTCCTCTATTTCATAGCATAAAGAATAACGATCACCACGCAGACAATCAACAAACATTGCATACTAGGCGTGCCGTTAAATCACTGTCAACTTCTTTTACCACAGCACTCATATTTGCCTACTGAACCACAAATGATCCCGATTTCATGCTATTCGAAGCCAAACAGCTCAGATTCAACCAACCGACACAGGAGCTGACAAAAAAACAACACCGCTTCCACCCCACTGGCATGGCTAGGGGCCATCATCGGGATAACAAGATCAGCATTTTCCTTTTTCCATGCGTGCTCATCACCGCACGTCATCACCATTGTCGAACAGCCGATTTCACCGGCAGCCTGTAAAGCGGCGACCATTGCTGGGCTCGCATTACAATCAAGAAACAACACACAATCATCTGCGTTAGCTTGAGCCTGTAACTGGCAGCTAAAATATTGTTCAAAAGCCGCAGACTGAGCAAGGGTAGTCGCCAAGCCAGCATCTTGATTCAAGGCGACGACAGGCAGGGATGGCCGCTCTTCGCCCATTTGAAACAAAAAGGCATTGGCAACGGTGCTCGCCACCCCCGCTAAACGGCCACTACCGACAATGATCAAGCGTTTGCCGTTGGCAAAAGACTCCGACAAGCTCTGAGCATACTGTTCAAGAACATCTGAATTTAATGCTAACGATTGCTCGAGGGTTTCATTATGCTGTTGATACGCGGTAAATATTCGGCTCTCTGACATATCGCCCCTTTATCGGTTAAACGTAAACATCCGAATCGTTCTAACATTGAACACAACAATAAATCCTTGCTTTTTAGCAGCGGTGTTTCTATCATTACCACCTATTTAAATTCATAAGTAATGTTACATTCCAATCAACACATAAATAACCCTATCCGTGGAGGATCATATCTCATGGCAAGCGACAATGTTTTAGAATTTACTGATGACAACTTTGACTCTGAGGTCATCAACTCAGACATCCCTGTTCTCGTTGACTTTTGGGCAACATGGTGTGCGCCGTGTAAGGCCATTGCACCAACGATTGATGCACTTGCTGACAGCTTTAACGGTAAGGTGAAAATTGGCAAAGTCAATGTTGATGACAATCCCGGTATCCCAGGTCAATTTGGTGTTCGCGGTATCCCAACCTTGATTTTATTCAAAGATGGCAAAGTTATCGATCAACTGGTTGGTGCGATCCCTAAAAACCAACTGGAAGAATTAATCAACAAAGCACTTTAGATTTAAGCATCACTAGCAGCCTGACGGACTTAACATGAACCTACTGCGAAATAGCCTGA
>MAXR01000199.1 GCA_001751155.1 Desulfuromonadales bacterium C00003068
TTTTACCCGCCACCCGAGACATCAAATCGCGTCGATTTTCACGTTGATCCATGAATAGACCAGTATTAAGTCCTTCCGCCAAGGTCACCTGATAGGTCAAATCATTTTCCAACACCTGATAAATATTAGGCGCCGCAACCCCACAGAGTAATCGGCTATAACGCTTTGAACCTTTCTTTTCGAGTTCCCGAGTTTTCTGCGGGCGGAACTTTTCATAAATCCCAGCAGGATTGAAAACCGATTGCAGGGCCTTAACAATCATCGGAACATAGCGATCCCAACTTGCCGTGTACAGCTGAATCATTAAATAATCATCGTAACGCTCGATAGTTAAACCCGGCAAGCCATCCCCTTCACCATTCACCACCCGATAAGCATTCGTCCCATCGAGATCGACATGGTGGCGGCGCAACGCTTCGGCTGACTTGATTTTCTTTTCAAACCATTGAGAATCAAGCGTATCAATTTCAGTCGCCACGACCCGAGCGACGATTCGATCTTCATCCCGCAAAGCAGTGGCTATCACTTCACCCGATTCCGACACTAAAGATATCAAATCACCCACGTCGCCTGCTGGCCACTGCTGAGTAAAACGATCTTTTAACACCCAGGGGTGTCCCAGCTTCAACATTTGAACCGTTTGTTTACCAACAATGCAGCTTTGCTTATCATGTAACGCCATATTTATTTTCCATTCACTTCAGATTAAATTTAAACAAAAAGCACTCCAACTAATTCTCAAGAATGATACTATCACCAAAATTGTCCTGACAAAGTCAAAAATAGATGGTCTCGCAAAAACGAAATAGATGGCTAAGCAAAAACTTCGTCCCCCAAGGCGTAGTGGTTGTTCAAGGGGGAAGGCATACATGTTGTATGTCGAAGTCTTGAACAAACGCTGCAACGCAGGTGGGCGGACTTTTTGCGACGCCATCAAAAAAGAAACAAGGAGCACCTATGAACCAAGCACCACAAACACAAGCTGAACAAAAGATTGAACAGCTATTAAGTCAACTCGAACCAGGAAGTGAACGTTACCGCATCCTAAGCTCAGCTAAACAATTTAAATCATCATGGGTTGATCTCGGCCAACAACTCCAAGAGGTTCGTCGTGACCGCCTCTATGTACAATGGGGATATGAATGTTTCGAGGACTATTGCAGCCGCGAAATCCGTATCCGGCGACAAACTGCCGATAAGTTGACGATGGCATACCACTATTTAGAACAAAAAAATCCGGCACTGATCTCACAAAATGACAACCTAAATCCACTGCCCGACTTTCGTTCCATCGACCTACTTCTTCAAGCCGATGCAGATAAGAACTTCAACACTGATCAACAGCAAGAGCTTCACAATGCTGTTTTCGAAGGCAAACTCAGTCACCCAACCATCGCCAAACGATTTAAAGAGATGTCAATGGAGGTTGCGGATCAAGCCGTTCGCCAACGCGCTGAGTTTAAAAGCGCCCTCAGTGCTGCACGACGACTACAATCGGCAATAGGAGGGTTACCCGATGAATTTCTCGGACAAGAATTAAATCTAATCCCACTCATCGAATCTCTTGAGCAAGCCGTTGAACTGCTCGAACCACAAACGATTGAAACAACAAACCAAAATGTTCAAACTCAAGCCAACTAATATCTTTGTGCTTTTAAAGAGGATAATTATCCAACATGGAAAAAAAACATGCTGTTAAGCTTTTCCTGCAAACCTTTTTTGGTGACGCAGAAGATCCTCGTTTTAACTTTATCGAGCAGATTAGTCGCTTCGAAACCATCAATAAAAAACAACTTCTTTTTTCAGAAGGGGAACAAGGGAGTGAATTCTACTTTCTTGCTTCGGGTAAAATAAAACTATTTCGCTCCACAAGCGATGGCAAAGAAGCCACGATCCGCTTCATCGCCTCTGGTGAATATTTTGCAGAGATTTTATTGCAGCTTAAAGGTCGCTATCCTGTCAGCTCCATCGCCATAGAGCCTTCTGAGCTTCTCGCAATTGATGCAAAAAAAATGCTGCAACACATTGAACAAAATCCTGATGTAGCGATGCATTTCATTGGCGCTTTATCACAACGAATTAAATACTTACTTGGTATGGTTGAACAGTTAACCCTTGCCGACATTCGCCAACGATTCATTAATTACTTGCTTGCCTTACGCGACAAAAGCCCCACCAACCGAATTGAACTACCTGCACCCAAAGGGGAAATTGCTCTACTTTTGGGAACAACACCTGAAACATTTTCCCGTTTACTAAAAAAACTGGCGGCTGAAGGTGCAATTGAACTTAAGGGACGAACAATTATCCTTTGCGGCGACTTGTCCACACCAAACAAATAAAAGAGTGATATCAGCATGCGATTCAGTCTGTTATTGACAATAATAGCTACCATGCTCAACCCAACAACTGCTCAGGCTAAAATTTATCACTATTTTAGCACCCCTTCAACATCGACTACAAAACCAACTCATCATATGGCAATAATTCAAAAAAAAAGAGCAACGAAACTTCGTTGCTCTTTTTTGCATATTTTATACTTTCCCTAAACTAGACTGGAAATAATCGGTACGAATTACCAACCTTTTCCCGTTTTAAAACGTTTTCCTTGTCTAGCTGTAATAAAGTAGACTGAAGTTGTTTGCGATTCTCATGTGGAAACAACTTATATAACTCAACTTGAAGAATTCCAGGGTTTCCCAATACACGTTGCAATACCCGCCATGTCAAAGCATTGTGCTCAGGCTCTTCAGCTACAATTTCTTCAGCTACAATTTCTTCAGCTACAACCTCTTCAGCTACAACCTCTTCAGCTACAACCTCTTCAGCTACAACCTCTTCAGCAGAAGAGTGACTAACAGAATCTCGACTTTTATAGTAGAAAAAAGAACCTAAGCCCCCAACCACTAAAAAAACAAAAAGAAAATCCCCCATAAACATTCTCCTAACAATCATTGCACTTCATCAACAAACACTTAAAACGACATATTATAATAAACCAGCAATTAAGTCAGGCTAAAAATATGGCTTCACTTTATACCTTATCATGTTCACGAACCATCAATCACCTATTTTTCAACAACATCACCCTGTTTAAACCACATTTCAAACCATGTTCTGTGGTCTTTTTGTGCCAACAGTTTCAAGTCATTTTCACCAAGCCAAACACCACCACACGACGGACATTGATCCAAAGGTACGCCATGAAAGGTTACAGCTTGAATCGGTTCACTACATTTAGGGCAGCGATTATGACTCAACTCGCGAACTAACTGCTCATGTTCGTGAACTTGCTTGTCGATTCGGTTTTTTTTCTCTAATTCATAGATATACTGATTTTCGAATGCGTTTTCACGTTCTTTCCATGCATCTTTCATAGTGCACCTCCACTATTATAGAAATAAACGAAAGCCGATTTATTTACAGTATACAAGAACACTTTTAATTAGCAACAGCACCTTAATCCCTAACCCTTAAATTCATATGGCACAACCCGGTAGCGGCCAGCGCCATAAGCAGCGTTTTTTCCTAAATTCATTAAACTACCAAGGTATAAGTATGGAACAAGATCAATCAATGCCGAACCATAAAGATCAATAGAACCCTCGACGCCACCCAAGGCAAGATTACGATCAACTCCTTGTAGTTCACGCCAATCATTCCACTTCAGATCATTTTTCTGAGTCTCAACAGAACCGGCCATTGCTAACAAAGCCTGTGCATCGACATCTAAATCTAAACAACAATGGGCATACAGCATCGAAGTTACTCGCCTTAAAATAAATGGAAAAATCAATTTAAAAGTTGGATAAAACATCGGCCGCTGCTTTACAATTAAACGTGATGGCATCAGAAACCGTAGTTGAATATGATCACACTCAAGAGCACAACTATTAAGCCACCAATCTCCATCGCGGACAGGAACCATTAAGGCATTAAACGACTCACCTCTAGACCAAATTTTTTGCGGCTGACATGCAGAGTCTTCAGCATAAATTTCTACTACCTCAAATCTCCCAGCGTCGTGGCGTAACCCTGCCTTACCTAAAGCTTCAATAACCTGCGTCAGATCCTTAATAATTTCAAGATTTCCGCCCCACACGATGACGTTTAACGTCATCAAATCGCCCCGTTGATACGTAGCAACTTGACCATAATCAAAATGAAACACAAAGGCTGGGCTACTTTTTTGAAATTGACGCTGAGCAACGGGATCACAGGAGAGTTCAGGTGAAAACAACCGCCCAAAACGGTTACATGTGCTTAAATTGTCCCCCATAAAGCAATAATTAGCTGCAGCACGAAGTGAGCGCCTTATTCGGAGTAATGTGGCCAAATCAACCACTATCAACTCTGTGAAACGTAACTGAAATTGAAGCCTTACAAATTCAGCACGTTTAAATTGTGTACTCCCTGCCATAACTTCAGCCTTCCTCTATATTGATAAGCGGCCCACATTGCAATTTTGCTACTCTTTTGATACTGTTATAAAAGACTTTGAATAAAGTCATCGACTTCTATTGTAGCAAAACCAAACTAACTCTTTCACTGAAAAGACCCCAACTCTCATGTTTAAGTTCGACCTTTTGCATACCGATAAAAACACCCAAGCTCGACGTGGTCGTATCCATACACCTCATGGCACGATTGAAACGCCAATTTTCATGCCGGTAGGGACCCACGGAGCTCTAAAAGCCTTAACGCCTGCTCAGGTTGAAGACACGGGAGCACAAATCATTCTGTCTAACACCTACCATCTGCATCTGAAGCCTGGCGAAGCGTTGGTTAAGAAAGCGGGCGGACTACACAAATTCATGAACTGGGACAAGCCAATATTGACCGACAGTGGTGGATTCCAAGTGTTTTCACTGCCAAAGAAAAAGATCACTGAAACAGGAGTGTTTTTCCGCCACGAACAAAATGGTGATGAAATTTTTCTCGGCCCTAAAGAAGCGATGAATATCCAAAATACGTTAGGCGCTGACATTATCATGGCCTTTGATGAATGTATCCCCTACCCATCAACTCATGATTATTCAAAAAAGTCAGTACAGAAAACGTTGCGCTGGGCAGAGTCCTGCCTTGAACACCACGCGCGTAAAGATCAAGCACTGTTTGCCATCGTTCAGGGAAGTGTTTATGAGGACCTGCGTCGCGAATGTGCTGAACAGCTTACGGCAATGGATTTCCCCGGTTATGCCATTGGCGGTGTCAGCGTCGGTGAAGGTTTAGAACTGCTCAAAAAAGTGGTTGATTATACCGCACCGTTTTTACCCGTCGACAAACCACGTTACCTCATGGGCGTTGGCCTACCTGAAGACATTTTAGAGAGTATTGATCGTGGGATGGATATGTTTGATTGTGTTATCCCAACTCGTTATGCTCGCAGCGCTACACTCTTTACCTCACGCGGCAAACTGCGCTTAACCAATCGAAACTATCGCCGCGATTTCTATCCCGTTGATCCAGCGTGTGATTGTTACTGCTGTCGTAATTTCAGCCGAGCTTACCTACACCATCTCTTTAACGCCAACGAGATTCTATCGGCAACTTTGGCTGCAATCCATAATGTTCATTTTTACCTGAACATGGTTGCTGGTGCTCGTAAGGCGATTGAACAAGACCAATATGCAGAATACAAACAAAATTTTCTCGAAGAGTATGGTTTTTTCAACAATAAGAAATAACGAGTATCGCTGAAATTTGAGGAGAATTCATGTCATCGTCAACGCTTGATACAGACCTAGTTCAACGTCTGAAACAGGCGTTGACGACTGAAAGTGATGGACTAAAAACCGTTTTAAATGACTCCGCTGCCGAAGTGCTGCATGCTGCGCTGAAGAATATTTCACTGACCGAAGAGCATCTACTCCTACTGCTCAAACGACAAGACCTCTGTTCGGATATTTTAAAAGCAATCAGTAAACATAGATTAGGTCAAAGCCACCAAGTTACCGTATCAATTATCCGTAATTCAGCTCTACCACCGTCCCTAGCAAAACAACTCATGGCCAAGCTGCGTCTATTTGAGCTCCTCAACCTGTGTATTCTCCCCGGTCAATCCTCAGATATTCGCGTAGCGGCTGAGCATTCAATTTGTCAACG
>MAXR01000200.1:0-176 GCA_001751155.1 Desulfuromonadales bacterium C00003068
ATAGAAAAACCGTCGGTCCATAGAACCACCCGCCAATTCCCCATGGGGACCTGCATAGTTGAAAGGCATAACCGACTGCGGACCATACGCAGAGATGGCTTCGGAAAACCCCTCGTGAACAATATCCAGCGCCTCATCCCACGAAATCCGTTCAAACTGTCCAGACCCGCGTGGGC
>MAXR01000200.1:248-548 GCA_001751155.1 Desulfuromonadales bacterium C00003068
GTATTTGGTAACCTTTTTACAGACTACGTTGTTGGTATAAGGATTGGCTCGGGAACCTTTGACCTCAACTAGAGTGCCTTCCTCAACCTTTACATTAAGACTGCAGGTATCAGGGCAGTCCAGTGGGCATACACTGGGGAGTATTTTTGAGGATATGTTCATGACGGTTTCCTGACGTTATGACGTGAGCATTTTCATGAAATCTACCAGATGTAGATAGCGGTCGAAATATCCAAAAATAAACAATCCCGTCATACCAATTATCATCGATCTGATGGTAGAAGCCCCTCTGTTCTGCCC
>MAXR01000200.1:557-2277 GCA_001751155.1 Desulfuromonadales bacterium C00003068
GTATAGTAGATATTTGTCCCGCTGGCGAAGGTCGGCTAAGGGCCGGAAGGGGACATGTCGGCTTAGGGCGGAAAGCGGACGTTCGCTGCGTGTGCGAAGGTAAGAATCGATTGTCGCAATGCAGACATTGGCGATGATTGCAGGGATATTAGGCCAACCAGCGACCGCTATGCGGACTTTTGAGACATTCAGATAATTTCGGGCTCAACCCGAAAGCGGACATGAGATCCCTGTCGCTATAAGGATAGCACTCCAAAGATAGCAAGGGCATTATTGACCCAAAGCTGTCGAATTCACTAGGCCTTCTGACAAGGGGAAAATTGTCTATAATAGCAACACCAGTCTCGTCAAATGATCACATTCTTTTTCCGTAAGTTTGGCACTTGCATATGAGATTTCGATGCCTTGACAAAAGTTTGGACTGCCCTCACGGTTACGTTGGCCCAAAATTAAAAAACTCCCTCTTCTATTATATGGGAAATCAAGACACTAAATACATGTGAAAGATGGAAACAAACTGAGGAAAAAGTGGGATGACCAAGCCTTGGCAAGATAGCATCATTCGTTTGTCCGACGCTCGCCAACTGGCTTATGCCGAATATGGAGACCCCTCTGGTCGGCCGGTTTTTCTTTTTCATGGTCTGCCCGGGTCGCGTCTTTCTTGGGGCCTCCTCCCAGATGATCCCTTCCCCGCAGGGCTGAGACTGATCGCACCTGACAGGCCTGGTTACGGCAAATCAGATCCGAAACCTGGGCGCAGCCTTCTCGACTGGGCCGATGACGTTGCTGAACTGGCGGATGCCTTGGGAATAGACAGGTTTGCAATTGTCGGTGTATCGGGCGGTGGCCCTGGGGCGCTGGCCTGTGCCTGGAAGATGCCAGAACGCTTAACATCAGTCGGCGTGGTCGCGAGTCCCGCTCCCACTAACGCACCCAGTGTATTTGAAGGGATAAGCAAAACGAACCGGTTCTTTATGAACATGGCTTGGTATTTGCCATGGCTCTCCACGCTGAACATTAAATTTTTGGCGTCCGTTATTCGCCGGGATCCTGCCCGTTATCTCAACACGATGAAATTCAAAGTTCATGACGTGGACAAAGCCATACTTGCCCGCACGGAGATCCAGAACATGCTGATCAACGACTTTGCCGAGGCGCTGCGTGGCGGGGCTGAGGGCATGGCGAGTGATATGTCTGCCAACCATGGGCGTCCATGGGGATTCGCGCTGGAGGAGATAAAGGTCAAGGTCCTTTTTTGGTATTGCATGCTGGACCGCAGTGTTCCACCGGCAATGGGGAAATACCTTAGCGCTACGGTCCTCAACAGTGAGGCTACTTTTGTGCCCAACGCTGGGCATCTTTGGGTATTGCTTCACCTGAAAGAAGTCTTAAATGCCGTGGCGTCTTATCATCAAGACTCGCAATAAGAAGCAATTTTTTGATCACTCTCGGACTAGGTAAAAAAAGACCATGATGAATCAAATCATTGAACGGCAGCAAATGGCACCTTTGAGACACCGGCCCGCTGTCGCATTTTGAACGACGTTGCAATGCTGCGACGTCCGCTTATCCCATAATTTAACTGCACAGGTTATCTTGGATCAAGTCTTAAAGGGCTCGAAACAGTCATCTGACGCTTTCACTCAGGAATAATTGCCGTTTAGGGACACCAAAGGTCGGCTATGCGGACAAAGCTGCCGTTGAACTTCCTTTGCTTGCA
>MAXR01000201.1 GCA_001751155.1 Desulfuromonadales bacterium C00003068
TGCTGCTATTTAATGGTTAGGAGAATATCCGATATGAGTGAGTTTACCGCAGGAGATCTACTCTTTACACTGCTGGTTTCCGGAGTGATTGTGGGGATACTTTTCCTGGTTAAGCGGGGCGCATCGAAATGACTTTGTCTGCGGCATTGTTTTCCGTTGACAAGCCTTCCAAAATGTTGCTTTAATGCGCCCAAAATTGCCTGCAAGTTGCGGGCAGCCGACTATTTTCCATCCGGGAGAATTCGTTTTGAATCCTTTGGCCAGTGCGTTAAACGACGGTATTGCGCAACATAACCCAGCTGTGCTGCAGATGTTGTCCCAACTAGGAAAGGAACTCTTCTTTCCCAAGGGCATACTCACTCAGTCTGCGGAGGCGAAGGCAAAAGCCAGCCGGTTCAATGCCACCATAGGCATTGCTACCGAGGGCGGCGCTCCTATGTACCTAGGCTGCATGCACGAAAAACTTACAGCTTACGATCCTGCTGATATCTATCCCTACGCTCCTCCGGCAGGCAAGCCAGAGCTTCGTGCATTGTGGCGGGAAAAGATGCTTCGCGAAAACCCTTCCCTTCAGGGCAAGGTTTTTAGTGAACCTATCGTTACCAGTGCTTTGACTCACGGCTTGGCCATTGTTGCAGATCTCTTTACAGAGGTTGGCGATACGGTGCTGCTGCCCGACAAACTTTGGGGGAACTATAACCTGACTTTTGCCACTCGCCGTGGTTGCAGCATAAAAACCTATTCGACCTTCAATGACAAAGGTGGTTTCAATGTTGCTGCCTTTAAGGNNNNGCCGTAGTCCTGCTTAACTTTCCGAACAATCCGAGCGGTTACACACCGACTGTTGCTGAAGGAGAGGCGCTGGTTCAAATCATGGTAGAACAGGCGGCAGCCGGTTGCGCTATCGTTGCCGTTGCCGACGATGCCTATTTTGGTTTGTTTTACGAAGACTCTCTAAAAGAATCAATATTTGGCCTCCTGGCTAATCGTCATCCCAATCTGTTGGCGATTAAGCTAGACGGTGCCACTAAGGAAGAATTCGCCTGGGGCTTTCGCACCGGCTTTATTACCTTTGCTGACGGTTCCGCCGATGGTTGCCCGGCCGTGCTTGAATCCTTGAGTAAAAAGACCCTGGGTGTTATTCGTGGCACTATTTCCAACTGTCCTCATCCGTCCCAGACGTTCGTCATAGAAGCTCTACGGTCGCCGAACTTTCTGCAGCAGAAGCAGGAAAAGTTTGAGATTCTCAAGGCGCGGGCTCTTCGCACCAAAGAGATTCTTGATAGCGGTAAGTACGATCAAGCTTGGGACTACTACCCCTTCAATTCCGGCTATTTCATGTGTCTGCGGCTCAAATCTGTAAATGCTGAGCAACTTCGAATGCATCTACTCGACAACTATGGAGTCGGTACCATCGCCATCAACAGTAGCGATCTTCGCATTGCCTTTTCCTGCATCGCTGAAAATGATATTGCTGAACTGTTCGACCTGATTCACCAGGCTGTCTGCGACTTGAGCAATTGAAGCCGTTATCCTGACCCTTTCTGCCTGTTAGCTGTAATTGGCGGAGTATGGTCGTCTATTTTCGGGCTTTACGTTTTGCTAAAGCGCCTGCCCAGAGAAGGCCACCATGGGACTCAACGCACTGGAACAAAACCTGATCCATAAGGGGATTCTACCTTCTCTTAGCGGATTGTTGCAGACAGATACTGTCTGTTTCCTGGTTGGTGGTGCGATTCGGGATGCTCTGTTAAATCGCCGCAGTAATGATTTTGATTTTGCGACTTTTGCCGATCCAACTGAGCTTGCACAAGCCTTTGCTGCTGAGCTCGGCGGTAGTTGGTTCATGCTTGATACGCAGCGCCGTCAGAGTCGGGTGGTGGTAGGGCAGGGGACGGATCGATTCTCCTGTGATTTTTCTCCTTTTCGCGCCGATAGTCTCGAAGGCGATTTACAGCGTCGGGATTATACCATCAACGCTATGGCTATGGCGTTGCAACCCAGTAACTGTCTCGGTCCTCTCTACGATCCCCTTGGTGGCCAACAGGACTTACAGCGTAGCAGACTTCGTTGTTGCTCAGCTCAAGTATTGTTTGACGATCCTTTGCGTGTTCTAAAGGGCTTGCGTCACTCAATTTATCTCCAGCTAACCATTGAACCGAACACCCTTGTCTCCATGCGTCACGCAGCACCAAGTCTTGATCGCGTAGCTCCTGAACGCATCCGTAATGAACTGGCTGCTATGCTGGCCGTTTCTCCTGCGCGGCGCGGCTTGCTATGGTTGCAGGAACTCAAGCTGCTCGAGCTGTTATTTGGTACTGCAGCAAAGCCTGGTATCACCGGCGTCGGATTAGCGCGTCTCGACCGGGCCGAAGCCTGGCTCGATTTTCTTTTTAAGGCCGATGAGACCGGTTTCCTAGCAGAGTTTTTTTCTCAAGAGTTAGAGCAGGGGTTCACTCGCGCAGTATCCTTTAAGCTGGCGGCCTGGTTTTCTGGCCAAAAGTTTGGCGATGTTCGCTTCATCCTTCAAAAATTACACTGCAGCCGTGCCGTTCAGCGGGCTATCGACGGTTTGCTGGACCTTGAACAACGGCAGGCCGATGAGCTTCTTCAACTGCCGTCGGGTAGCCGCAGTAGGGCCCTGTGGGCTGAAGGTCTTGGCAGCCACCCTCATTTGGCGGCATGCTTTCTCGTTCTGCTGCTGAACGTCCCTTTTGCCGAGGCTGCCCGGCTGCTTTTGCCGGTGCTGGATGACCTGGATCGCTTTCGGGTCAAAGGTAAGGTGCCTGACCTGCTGACAGGTCGCTGGTTGCAAAAGGCCTTGCAGCTGCGGGGGCCTGCGGTCGGTCGTTGCCTGGCCGCCCTACGCCGGGAAGAGATTGCCGGCCGGGTGCTAAACCGGCAGCAGGCCGAGGAATTTGTGCTGAGTCGTTGGCAAAAAACAACGAAAAAAAACGATTGACAAAGAAACAGGCCGGTTCCTATAATTGGCCCTCTTTATCGGCGGGAGTAACTCAGTGGTAGAGTGTCAGCTTCCCAAGCTGAAGGTCGCGAGTTCGAATCTCGTTTCCCGCTCCAAACAAATTAAAAGGGGGGTCCCGATAGCATGTTCGGGACCCCCCTTTTTGATGTTTATTATGCGTATTCAAGTCAAAATCCCCCGAATTCAAATCTTGAGGAAATCAAACAAACTCGAAGTTTAAGATGAAAGTATTTGGTCTGGGACTTATAACTCAGACATTTTAGGGCTAATTGTGAATACAATGTACGATTTAAACTATTTGGCTGGATATCCAACCCAGGTAACGGCGCAGGTTCGGCAACTCATCACCGAACAGCGGTTAGGCAAACTATTGCTTAATCGCTATCCTACCGCCCATAAAATCAAGACAGATAAGGCGCTTTATGATTATACCGTTGAACTGAAGAATCAGTTTTTGCGTAAATCCCAGTCACTTAGCAAGGTGGTTTTTGACAATAAAATCAACGTTCTTCATCAGGCCCTAGGAGTTCACGCCTTTGTCTCCAGGGTTCAAGGGGCCAAGCTTAAGGCCAAAAACGAGATTCGCGTGGGTGTCGTTTTCAAGACCGCGCCCCTGGAGTTTCTTCGGATGATTGTCGTCCATGAACTGGCGCATCTTAAAGAGAAAGACCACAATAAGGCCTTTTATCAACTGTGCGTACATATGGAGCCGTCATATCATCAGCTGGAGTTCGACCTTCGTCTCTATTTAACTTACCTCGACCTGTTCGGTGAGCTTTATTAAACGTCGTTGAAGACTGTCTTTTGTCCCTTGTGCTTGAGATGGTGGCTCCGGTCTGCGCGCTTCTTTACTCAGAATAGTGGTAGCGTTAAACTGAAAAGGGTTGCTTTCAGGAATTCACCATCTATCTATCTGGAGGTTGGTTGCCATGGGGAAGAATACACTGTTGGTCTTTATGGCTGTTGTGTTAAGCGCACTAGTTGCATGCAGCCCAGGAAAATTGACGCTGACTGTACAATTTGAAGCCACGGAAGGGCTTAAGGTTGATGATTCGGTCATGTTTGAGGAAAACCGCATCGGTTCGGTACGTCGAATCAGTTATACAACTGAGGGTGATTACTTGGTTACGATTGCGGTACAAAAAGAATTTCGAAATGCTTTGACCGTCGATTCTCTTTTCTACATTGATGGTGATCCTGCTGATACGGCTCGCATGGCGCTGTTTGTCGAACAATCGATCACCGGGGGGGCTTTGCTTATTGATCGGGCGTTGGTAAAGGGTTCTCCTAAGCCTTCATCCTGGCAACAGATGTCTGACAGCTTACGAGGTAAGGCCAACGACTGGCAAGGGGACCTGAATCGTGCTCTTGAGGAGCTTAAAGAAGCCTACAGTGATAAATCGGCGGAGATCGATCATGAGCTACAGGCCGCCATTGATGAGGCTTCCCGTCGTCTTTCCGAAATGCAGCAAGCAATTAAGGATGCCTCCAACAGCAAGGAGATCAAAGAGCTGCAAAAGGCTACACAAAACCTGCTTATCGAATTGCAGAAGCGGCTTTCAGAGATGCAAATGCCTGTCGAGGACAGTGATGACCAGGCATTAGACAAAAACCCCTAGAGGGATGTCGGGAGTTTCCCTCCTGTCGATTTGACGATAAAAAGCCCGGTACTCTAACCGCAATGAGAGTACCGGGCTTTTTGTTGTTATAAAAGGTTCCTGCAAAGGGCTATTTCTTTATATCTTTCTTTTTATCCTTTTCCGCGTCTTTGATCTTTTTTGCCTTGCAGACATCACCCTTCTTTTTGGCAACAGCATCACATTTTGTGCATTCGTAGGCTCCAGGCTTCGGTTTCGTCTTCGATTTGCCTTTCAGACAACCCATGGTGTTTTATCCTTGGTTCTTGCTGATAACTTTTAATCGATATTTTTGGGATAATCGTAAAAAACGAGCTTGGCTGCTGCCCGGTCAAGTTGTTTCCATGATGGTATTTGTATTTCAACGCTGAAGACGCCGCAGGTTGGTATGTTTTCGAGACGTCCGCCAACCAGGTAGTTAGCCAAGTCAGTGATGCCTGGATTATGCCCTATCAATAGCACATTTTGATGACTATCGGCAATGGCTCGCAGTAGAGAGGTCAGTTCACTAAGGCTGGCCAGATAGATTCGTTCATCAAAGGTTATTTGCTCAGTATCTATTCCGAGCTGTTCGACAATGGCCTCAGCGGTAAGACGGGTCCTTTTGGCGGTGCTGACTAGCAATAAATCGATAGCAAGGTCCAATTTTGCAAGACGATTGCCCATAAGGGGTGCATCGTGTTTGCCGCGTTTGTTGAGAGGTCGGTCAAAGTCCTTTAGCTCTGGATTATTCCAGCTCGACTTGGCGTGACGGATGAGAGTTAGGCGTTTCTTTGGGTTCTCTGTTGTCATGAAAATTAATCCGTCTGATGTTGATTGTTTAGCCTTCCCTGTTGGGGGGGGGGACTGTTTGTTTTGTCGCCAGTGGGCGATGAACCGATAGACTGATGTTTGTCCCTATTCACTGGCGGAAACGGTTTTGACATGACGAGTTTTATACCTGTATCTATAGGTATCACCAATTTCGGTAGGGATGTTGGGAGAGACTGGCGTTGTAATAACGGGGGTCCGTGGTGACTTCTTCACCTGCCCACTGGGGCAAGTCAACTTGCTGATCGCTGGAGTCTAGTTCGACTTCAGCCACGATAAGGCCGTCATTGTCACCAG
>MAXR01000202.1 GCA_001751155.1 Desulfuromonadales bacterium C00003068
CCTACTGATGTTTGTTGCCGACACCGCACCCATCACCAATGAAGCACTCGGTCGCCTGCGTGGACACCTTGGCCAAAAACTCGGCTTGGCAGCCAAAGACAATTATCAATTTGTCTGGATCACCGACTTCCCACTCTTGGAATGGGACGGCGAAACGCGCCGCCACATGGCTGTGCACCACCCATTCACCGCACCTCGCGATGAAGACATGGAACTGCTCGATACCGACCCAGCTAAAGCTTGTGCTAAAGCCTACGACCTTGTCCTTAACGGTTCTGAAATTGGCGGCGGCAGCATCCGTATCCACGACCAACAAATTCAGAGCAAAATGTTTGAGCTCCTCGGCATTGGCGCAGAGGAAGCACGCGAAAAATTCGGTTTCCTTCTTGACGCCCTCGAATTTGGTGCACCACCTCACGGCGGCCTAGCATTTGGCCTTGATCGTTTAGTGATGATCCTAACTGGCTCAGATTCAATTCGCGATGTCATCGCCTTCCCTAAAACTCAAAAAGCCACATGTCTACTCTCAGGTGCCCCAAGCGCAGTTGAAGAGAAGCAACTACAAGAACTCTCTATCCGCTTGCGCATGAAAAAAAAGGATGTTGCTCCACAATAATGTGGAGCGAACCAAACCAACCCTTTTCAAGTACATAGGTAAATATGGCGTTCCTTTCTTTTCGTAGTATCACAATTTTTTTTGCAGCATTCTGTGCAACTGGCCTACTGGCCAGTTGCACAGCAACGCAAAAAAACAAAAGCACCATCTACAATACAGTAACGCTCCCGGTAACCGTAGCAACACCTCAAGCAACAACAGACAGATCTGCCGACAACCATTCCAATGTTACGGTCCATAAAGCTCTAACAACTCAACAACGTATTGACCATCTCCAAAAAGACCAACTACAGGCCTTCACTGAAAAGCGCACATACTCTCTACCACCGACAGACTCTCGACCAACCACAATTACCACTAATGCTCCAAAAGTTGTGGCTAAACGTAAGCCATCAACTCACAAACAAGCACTCACTGAATACACCGTCCAGACAGGCGAGAACCTATATTCCATCGCAGCTCGAACCAATATTTACAACGAAGGACTACTCTGGCCGCTTATTTACAAGGCAAATCGTGACCAGATAAAAGATCCCCAACAAATATTCCCAGATCAAACATTGACGATTACGCGAAATCACAGCGAAGACGAAAAAGAGAAAGCCCGTGAAACAGCACGAAATTCGGGGATATTTATCCAACAACACGACAGCAAGCAAAGCACCCCATTATCCGCAAGATAGAGGATAAAACCCCCATCAGATTTTCCCTTGACAGCATTTACCCTTTTGCATACTGTATACATCGTTTAGAAGTGATCTAAGTCTGACCTTTATAATTTTATATTGAGCGTCAATTTCATCTAAATCTAAGTAACTTTTTGAGTTTACTGTTTAGATGATTGAATATCCCGTGCTGGAGTGACACGTGTTGCTCCCGCTTTTTATTTCAATTGATTGTTTGAAGGAGAGAGACATGGCAAGAGCAAAAATTTCATTGATCGGTGGCGGTCAAATCGGTGGTGTTCTAGCACAACTTTGCGCACTTCGTGAGTTAGGTGATGTTGTACTATTTGACATCGTTGAAGGACTTCCACAAGGTAAAATGCTCGACATCGCTGAAGTTGCACGTGTTGATGGTTTTGATGTAGATCTCAAAGGCACTAACAGCTACGCTGATATCGCAGGTTCTGATATTGTTATCGTTACTGCAGGCCTACCTCGTAAGCCAGGCATGAGCCGTGATGATCTTCTTGGTGTAAACGCTAAGATCATGAAGCAAGTTTCTGAAGGCATTAAAGAATTTGCTCCAGACGCATTTGTTATCATCATCTCCAATCCTTTGGATGCGATGGTTACACTCTGTCAAAAAGTTACCGGCTTCCCAGCTGAGCGCGTAATGGGTCAAGCGGGTGTTCTTGATTCAAACCGTTTTTGCTCTTTCATCGCTTGGGAATTAGGCGTATCTGTACGCGACGTAAACGCAATGGTACTTGGTGGTCACGGCGACACAATGGTTCCTATCGTTCGTTATGCAAACGTTAACGGTATCCCAGTTATGGAGCAACTCGTTCGCAAGTACGGCAGCGAAGCAAAAGCTCAAGAAGTTATGACTGCAATGGTAGAGCGCACTAAGATGGCTGGCGGCGAAGTTGTTAAATTGTTGGGCAACGGCTCAGCATTCTACAGCCCAGCATCTTCTGCTATCGGCATGGCTGAGGCAATCTTGCGCGACCAAAAGCGTGTGCTTCCTGTCTGTGCTCTTCTTACTGGTGAGTTCGGCGTTGACAACTACTATGTTGGCGTTCCTTGTATTCTCGGCGCTGCTGGTATCGAAGGTATTCTTGAATTCGATCTAGACGCTGAAGAGCAAGCAATGTTTGACAACTCTGTTGCAGCAGTTAAGGGCCTCATCGATGAGCTTCCTAGCATCCTCCCTGACCTTGCAGACGTTCTTAAAGGTTAATTAAATAGCGCACAATAGGCTAAATGATCACAACAAGGGCAATGGAAACATTGCCCTTGTTGTGTGTAACGCGCAAAGGATTAACAAAGACTTACTCTTTAAGCCTCCCTAACGCTGTTTTAGTCGCGCTAAATAGAATCGTATACAATTTTGACTTCCAATCTATATCTACTTGCATAGTACGTAGAGTTAATGATATATGATTCGCGATTGGTAAGTGACGATGTTTGATTGCTGCAAATTGCAGCATAATTTCTTAAAACATCTCTTTTTTTTACAGGAGACAGTATGGCAGAGAACGCAAAACTCATGAGTGCTGAGCAAATTGTCGTAAAATTCACCGGTGATTCTGGTGACGGCATGCAGCTCATCGGTAACCAGCTTACCGCCCTTGCAGCATTGGACGGTAACGATGTTAACTCCCTTCCCGATTATCCTTCTGAAATCCGTGCCCCAACCGGTACGATTGCCGGTGTTTCCGGTTTTCAGATGTGCCTCGGCGATCACAAAATCTATACCGCTGGTGATGCACCAGACGTATTGGTTTCGTTCAACCCAGCAGCTCTCAAGCACAGTGCTCAATTCGTTAAAGCGGGTGGTATCATCATCACCAACTCTGACTCTTACACTGAAAAAGCTCTTACTAAGGTCGGTTACGAGAGCAACCCTCTCGAAGACGGCAGCTTGAACGGTTATGACGTCAAGGCTATCCCAATGTTCACCCTCGTGCGTGAAGCACTGGCTGACATGGATATGCCTAACTCAGCAAAAGACCGCTGTAAAAACTTCTTCACCATGGGTGTACTGTGCTGGTTGTTCAACAAAACTCCTCAGCTCGTTCTTGAGTTCATCGAAGAGAAGTTTGGCGCTAACGCTAAGAAACCTAAACTGCAAATTGCTGAAGCGAACACCAAAGCATTTAAAGCAGGTTTAAACTACGGCGAAACGGCCATTATGTTCCAAGAGCGTTATGACCTTGGTGCAGCTCAAATTGAAAAAGGTCTTTACCGTAACATTACAGGTAATGACGCAGCAGCAATCGCGATTGCTGCCGCGGGTGCTAAATCAGGTTTGCAACCATTTATCGGTTCTTACCCAATTACTCCAGCAACAGACCTTCTTCACCTTGCATCTGAATTTAAAGATGCTGGTCTAGTCACCATGCAAATGGAAGATGAGATCGCTGGTATTTGTTGTGCGATTGGTGCGGCATGTGCAGGTAATCTTGCATTTACAACAACATCAGGCCCTGGCTTGGCTCTCAAGACAGAAGCTGCCGGTATGGCTCTGATCCTTGAAGTACCTTTGGTTATCGTCAACGTTCAGCGTGGCGGTCCATGTACAGGTCTTCCTACTAAGACAGAGCAATCTGACTTATTGCAATCTATGTTCGGCCGCAACGGTGATAGCTACATGCCTATCATTGCTGCTAACAGCCCTGCTGACTGCTTTGATGCAACCTATCAAGCAGCAAAGATTGCGTTACAATACCGTACACCTGTAATCGTCTTGACTGACGGCTACATCGGTCAAGGTAGCTGCCCATGGAAAGTTCCTACCATGGACGAGCTCGAAGACCTAACACCATATGTTAACTTCTGGAAGCCTGAAGATCATCCTGGTGAAGAGTACATGTCATACAAGCGTGATCCTGAGACTCTGGCACGTGATTGGGCTATCCCTGGAACAAAGGGCTGCCAACATCGTATCGGTACTCTTGAAAAAGATGAGACTGGTGCCGTTAGTCACGTTCCAATGAATCACCAGGTGATGACTGAAATCCGTAAAGCTAAAGTTGACAACCTAGCAAAGGTTCTTCCTGAGCTTGAGATTAATGGTGCAGATTCTGGCAAAGTACTCGTTATTAGCTGGGGTGGTACTTATGGCGCGGTTAAAGGTGCTGTTGATCGTCTCATCGCTGACGGCAAGTCGGTTTCAGGTATCAACCTACGTTGGGTATGGCCTTTCCCACCAAACTTAGGTGAGATCATCAGCCGTTTCGACAAAGTACTTGCACCTGAGCTGAACATGGGCCAACTGAGCCTCATGCTTCGCGCTAAATTCCTCGTTGACATTCAATCTCTGTCTAAAGTACAGGGCGACCCATTCCGTGAGTTTGAGATCATCGACAAAGTCAACGAAATGTTAGGAGAATAAGACCATGGCAGATACTCAACTGACAAAAAAAGATTTCGCTTCAAATGCGGAAGTAAAGTGGTGCCCGGGTTGTGGTGACTTCGCTATCATGAACGCTGTTCGTGGCGGCATGGTTGCAGCAGGTAAGCCTCGTGATGAAGTAGCTATTGTATCAGGTATCGGTTGCTCTAGCCGTTTCCCTTACTACATGGAAACTTATGGTTTTCACACCATTCACGGTCGTGCTGCAGCGATTGCTTCTGGTCTTAAAGTAGCAAACCCTAAGCTTGACGTATGGACAATCTCTGGCGATGGTGACTCTACTGCTATCGGTGGAAACCACTTCATCCACGCAATCCGTCGTAACGTCAACCTCAACTACGTTATGATCAACAATAAGATCTATGGTCTCACCAAGGGTCAGTACTCTCCCTGTTCTGACATGGGTCAAATCACTAAGACCAGCCCTTATGGTGTTATTGACTACCCCATGACACCGTTGCGTGTTGCGGTAAGCCTTGGCGGTACATTTGTTGCTCGTAGTATCGATGCACAAATGAAGCTCTCTGAAGAGATCTGCGTACGTGGTGGCCAGCACAAAGGTTTCAGCATGCTTGAAATCCTTGCTAACTGCGTTATCTACAACGATGGCGCTCACCAGCAACTCACAGACAAAGTGACTGGTGCTGACTTCTACATCGTCCTACGTGACGGTGAGAAGATGATCTTCGGTACAGAAGGTCAGCTCTGCCTCGTTCAAGATGGCTTTAAGATTAAAGCAGCCAAGGTTGCTGATGTTGCAGAAGCGGACATTCTTGTTCACGATGAGAAGAACGTTGAAGTTGCCGCTCTTCTTACCGAGATGCGTCCAGACGAAGGTCTACCTATGGCTTTTGGTGTTATCTATGCTGATGACACAAAGAAGGCCTATGATGACATGGTCTATGAGCAGCTTGAAGCTGTTAAAGCGAAGCGTGGTCGTACATTAGATCAAATCATGCAAGAAGGTCACACTTGGACTGTTTAAGTTCAAACGTTTGACTAGGTCACAAAAAAAAGGCTCGGGGATTTCCCCGAGCCTTTTTTATTTACAATCAAAACTGTTTTTTTATTCGAACAACTTATCCCCTTGCTCTATCAAAACCTTAAGTTGTGATGGCAAAACAGGCTTTGAAAACAAAAACCCCTGCATCAGCGGACAGCTTCTATCAGTTAGAAATTCAACCTGATCGTGTATTTCTACCCCTTCAGCAATCACATTTAAACCCATATTACGTGACATCGCAATAATGGTTTCGACGATCGCAGCATTGTCCGTATCATGAAGAATATCCACCAGGAATGATTTATCGATCTTTAAACGATCAATCGGAAAATTCTTCAAATAACTTAAAGATGAATATCCTGTGCCAAAATCATCAATGGCAATTCGCACCCCTAAGCTTGAGATTTCATGTAACAATTTCAACGCCTGATCAGTCCGTTCAACAAGTACAGATTCTGTGATCTCCAGCTCAAGTTGCTCGGAAGGTAAACCGCTTTCATGCAGTGCATTGAGAATCACCTCAACAATGTTCGGGTGTTCAAGCTGAATCCCTGACAAGTTGACAGACAGATCCAGTTCAATATCGAGCTCAACCTGAAGTTGTTTTAACTCTTTACATGCACGACGGAGAACCCATTCGCCAATAGGGATGATTAGACCTGTCTCCTCAGCAACTGGGATAAACTTATCGGGTGAAACCAATCCATATTCAGGATGATTCCAACGCAGTAACGCTTCCACCCCCACAATCCGCTTTGATTCCCAATCGACTTGTGGTTGATAGCAGATAAAGAATTGATCTTCCTGAATCGCATGCCTTAACCCATTTTCAAGCTGTAACTGCTTCACGGCATTACGGTTCATACTCTCGGAGTAGAACTTAAAGCTATCCCCCCTGCCCCCCTTTGCCGCGTACATGGCCATGTCGGCATTGCGCAACAGGTCATCAGCATTGGTTCCATCTTGTGGATAAATGGCAATACCCACACTACCTGACAACACCAATTCATGACCTTCTATCGTGTAGGGACGAGCAAGATTTTCAAGAATTTTCTGGGCAATATGAGGAACATTAACGGAATTACGATATCCTGAAAGGATGACAACAAACTCATCACCGCCGAGACGGGCAGCAGTATCATTTTCGCGAAAGGAATCGCGTAGGCGTTGTGCTGCTTCCTGCAAAAGAAGGTCGCCGATATGATGACCTAAGGTATCGTTGACTTTTTTAAAGTGATCTAAGTCTATAAACATCACACCTAGGTGATGGTCAAACCGTTTGGCGTCAGCAATGGCGTGAACCAGTCGGTCTTGCAGCAACGTTCGATTAGGCAGGCCTGTCAATTTGTCGTAATAGGCCAGTTGATGGATCTTGACTTCTGCAGCTTTACGTTCTGAGATATCGCGATAAATGGCGCGAAGACTATGAGGCTGATCATTTTCAAAGCGTAAACTTACATTGCCTTCGACCAACACAGGGCAACCATCTTTACGCAAAAATGTCACTTCAGCAGAATTTACAACACCACCTGATATGAGAGATTCAAACCGCTGACGACACTGATGGTGATCGTCAGGGCTTATCACATCAAAAATATTGAGCGAAGAAACTTCACTATCGCAATAGCCCAAGGTATCGCGCCAAGCCCGATTGACAAAAAGTACGCTGCCATCAAGAGCCACAGACTGGATTAAATCAGATGCATTTTCAAACAGGTCATGATAACGCTCTTGCATAGAAGTTTGAGCGTGGAGAGAACGGCGTAACCGCCCCGACCAGATACCAAGTAGTCCGCCAGCAATACTGCCATAAATACTGGGAAAAACATAATTGGAGAGATTCCAAAGATTCGCACCAAATCGAGACTGAGGCACGATTGAAAAAACAGCGAGAATGATCGCACCGGCAATGGCAAACAAACAAAAATCGATGAAGGGCCGAGAACGCAATCGACCAATAAAATATTTCATAATAACAGTCCTTGCTTAGTCGTATTAAGAACGGAACAATCATTCTAAACCAAACACCCTGCCATTGAAAGAAATTAATGGTTATTCCTTACCCCACTCCTCAAGCCCCATCCCTTGAAAACGTGGCACCCATGGTGATTTCTCCATACTCACTGGCTGAGCAGATTCCAACGGTAGCACATGCTGGACCGGTACCGCTGGTTCCATAGGCAGCACCTGTTGTACAGATGGAGCAGAAGCTTGTTCCGTTACAACAGAAGAGAGCTCGTCAACATCAATGGACTTTTCATCAACGTGTTGTTGCGCTACAGGCTGAGTAGCGCTAACAACTTGTGCCGACGAAGCTGGATTCAGCGTAGTCAGCTTAACAGTAGGCACCAAGACAGGAGTAACAACAGGGATTTGCGGTGCAACGGATTGATCCTTCGGCAAGACAGGCTGTAATGCTGGCACGACAGGAACTTGCGTTAGTGCTATCAATGCGACATTGACACCATCGAGGAGTTCTTCATCATTATTTGAATAAAAATAATCAGAAACAGCTAAAACTTTGGGTTGTTCAACGGAGATAACCTGAACATGAAAACTTTTCACAACGTCAATGATTTCACTTTCGGCGGTTAACTCTGTCTGCCTCACCCAACGACAGACAACCCGTGCTTGTGCCTGCTCGCGCTCAGCAACAACATGCCACCCCGAACGAGTCAAAACATTAACAATGTCAGCCGTTGTCACCTCATCGGGAGCCTGCTCGTGCTCAACAACCACAACAGTAATGTCTCGTGCTGACCACGAAGAATCAAAATCAACATTCAAATGACTACAACTGATGCACAAGCAAGACACAACAAGTACCATGCATACTTGAATGGCACGAATTCTACATAATTTGTTCATTGGAGTGGCTCCTTCACTTTTAGTGGCCAGGTTTCATCGATTAACTTAATCGCTTCCTGCTCTCGCAACACAACAGGCAACATCCGCGTTAACGGTCGAATCGCGCGCGGATTCTTGATCCATTTTTTTAAACCTTGAACATCCCAAGGTTGGTTATCTTTAAATGTTTTCGGGTAAAACTGGCTAAGCAGTCCCGACAAATTTGGTGCAATGTCACCGGTCCCCAAACCTCCTTGTTGCGCCGTCAAAACGCGATGACATCTACCGCAATGCTTTTCAAAAAGATTTTCTTCATCCACATCGTTTTCAAAATGGACCACTTGCGGTGGTTGCAAACCAGAGACTTGCGGCATGAAACCTGCGGCAAAGATCACATTAACAACAGCATCAACATCACTTTGTTGCAGTGAAAAATCTGGCATAAAAAAAGCGGGAACACGAATAGATGCAACCACTTCAACCGGTAAACTTTGATGATATAAACGATCTAATTCGGCCGCCAACGAGTTTCCTTTGCCCGCCAAAACATGGCAGCGACGACAGGCTAATAAATCAACGAGATGTTGTCCACGCTTTACAGCATCAGACTCAGGGAAACGATACCATGAGTGACCCGCATCAATGAGGCGGTAATGGGCCAGTTCTCGCCGCTGAGTTGTTGGATTTCCGCGATGACAATCAACACAGCCCATCGTCTGCAACGACACCTCATGGTGTTGCTGCGCGGTCAGCGCACCATGACAAACGTCGTGACAACGCAAACAGCTGGCAGATTCGGCCAAGCACTCGCTCGCCCATGTCAGGGCGATAACACCAATTAAAAGAACCAGCCGAATGACCAATTTTCGCCTCTAAAATAAAATGCAACCGCCGTCAGGCCAATAATTGCTAAAAATGTTAATACCGTTAACCAGTTAATCGGTTTTTGATCAGCAGGGAACCATTGTGCCTGCTCACTTGGGCTCACATTTGGCAGCCACGGTAATGCGCAAAATAAAATTCCAAGGAAAATGATCGGATAGATCGCGTACTTGGTGTAACTAACCACCTCTTGCGTCCAAATAAGAAACCATGCCGCACGCGAGGGATTAGGAACCCGCGACACATCGGCCGGATCAAGCAGCGGCGCAGGAAAAAGTGCGGAAAACATCACAACAACCAGAAGAATTGCTGCCATCGATTGTTTAATTAAGCGGAAAAAAACGGGATCACTTTTTACAAAATTTTTCACAGGTACGGTAACACCCCTTTTTGCTTGCGAATTTTATAAAAGTGTAAAAAACACAACATCAATGTCACCCCAGGCAACACCACAACATGCAGCACATAAAAGCGCAGCAACGATAATGGCTGCCCTACGGCATCAGGCACTAAAAAGCCATGCAACCACTCACCAAAAGGAACAACAAGGAGCAATTCCATCCCTGTTTGTGTGGCCCACAGTGCCAATTGGTCCATCGGCAACAAGTACCCCGTGTAGCCAGAAAATAGCCCTAAGCATAACAACATAAAACCGATCACCCAGTTCATCTCACGAGGCTTGCGATAAGCCCCCGTCAATAGCACCCGTAACGTATGCAGGAAAAGGAGGATCAAATAAAAATTCGATGCCGTGCGATGTAAACTGTGTAAAAAATGACCAGCAAACACCTGCTCTTCAATATAAATAATGGAGTTGTACGCATGATCGGTATGCGGTTGATAATACATCGACAACAACAGCCCACTCACCATCAACAGCATAAACAGGGTAAAAGCCATGCCCCCTAAACAGAAGGTATAGCTAATGCGTAAGTTGCGCTCAATAACCACCCGTGGAAACAGATGTTTAATAAAATCTTCAATCACAATAGTACCCTTTTACACGCGCTAGCCTGCTAAAAATGCTATCCATAAATAAGCCAATCTTTACCCTGTTGTTGTAACTCTAAGCGCGGTAAATCTTTGTCAGCTGGCCCTTTTAACACAACACCAAACCGATCAAACACACTACCATGACACGGACAACTCAGCCCTTTTGGTGTCACACTCAGAGTACAGCCTAAATGGGTACACACCAGGCTCAGGACATAAACTGTCCCCTCCTCACGAATCAAGGCAAACCGCTGTTGACGGTACACCAGAGCACCGCGTCCAGGAACGGAGTCCATGGGAACCCGAGCCAACAACGTTTTCGCTGCGGGAACGGGGGCAAAAAACTTTTGCAGAAACCATAGCCCTGCACCTGCCGCTATTGCGTTGCGGAGGAAGTTTCGTCTTTTTTTAGAAAAGTTTGCCATTTTCTCACATACAGTTCGGCATAGTTGCGATCTCGACGCGACATGCGTTGAAACCGTTCTGCCGGATAAAATGATCCATTAACAACCTGTTGCCCCTCTTGACTCCAAAAGCTTGATAAACCCAGACCGTCACGATCCGGACGGTAGATCCGTTTATCTTCAGGCTGCAACATAAAACGCCGTGGTTCATTGTGACAACTATCGCACATGACGGTACCACGACGAATGGTGTGCGGCGTATAGGCTTTCCACTCGGCAACAAGCAACCGATTTTCATCACCGACAGGCTGATTGTTTTCCATCTCGCTGTAATAAGCAATAAACTGTGGCCGAATTGGGCTGACGCGGCCCTGTTCATTTAAACCTAAAATCGGACTGTCCTGCCGCTTCAAATAGCTACTTTTTATGTATTCACCATTGTTTTGTTGCACCCGAAAAAAATTACGATTCGAGCTATTGATGGTTTGAATATAGAACGTGCCATACTCTTGCGCTGACCATGCAGCATGACAACTAACACACTCCATATTGTCTAAGTGGGCGGCAACACTGTGTTCAATCACGGTAGGATCGGGATCATGGCAATCAACACACGTCTTTGCCACAACTTGACCTGCTTGCAAACTGGCCATACTGTGGCAATCACCACAATCCATACCCGCTTCAGAATGGACATCAGGGCGCATTTTTAAATAATATTGGCCGTGATTTTGACCACCACGTTGATAACGGACACTGTCTTCTCGTGGTGCTCGACCTGAGAAATCCCAGCCAACAAAGTAACCATTGTGGCAACTCGAACAGGTCTCAGTATCAGGACGCTCTATCGCGTGACCGTCACCATGGCAATCTAAGCAACCGGTGACATGGCAGCCCATGCAATTACGCTCGAAAAACTGTGGATCAGCCTGCGACCAACTGCGTTGACAGAATTGCTGTTCAGCCGTACGCGTTGCCATCGCATGATCAAAGATATGGTCGGTCTGATCGTGACATCCAGTACACCCCTCAGCCCGATTATCGATGGCGGTCGGCGCCGCAACATCACCCGCAGTACCATGGCACTGCTGACAGTCCACCGTCGCATGCACACCAGTAACAACATGGTCATGACACTCTTGACATGGCCGACCAAGACTCGATGGTGGGTGTTCGGCATACGCCGCAACACAACTACTAATGAGCAACAGCGCTGTTAAAACATTCTTCAACACGATTATAATCCAATGGTTGTTGGTAAATTGAATCCTGTGGTTGATCATGACACACCAAGCACTGATTTACGGCTAGAATTCGGTGGACCTCGTCATCATTTAACGCCCGACTATGCTCACGCACAACGCCCGAAAACGACTGGACTTCACCTTGTTGCATCACCATATAACCATCTAAAGGTAAATTCTCAGCTTTTTCACACAGGAGCGTACTCTCAACACTTTGCCCTTCAACGACATGCTGTCCAAAGCCTAAAAATGCGGGATTGGCATGACATTCACTACAACCAACGGCCTTAGCTGCGGTATTGTGAGAATAGAACGGCGCAAAACGCAGTTGTTTTTTCCCTTTGAAGGTTGAAACATACTCTTCCATCTGCGCCTCACCATCTGGATCCAGTACGGTGACAAATGTCTGGCACCCTGGCGTTAATGGTGCGATTTTACCCCGCTGATCAAGGGCTAACGGAAAAGGATACAGAGAGCGATAATCTTCGGTCTCGCTAAAACTACCCCGCGTTTTTCGACCGATGACATAATCCATCGCCTGCTTCGACTGATCATATTGAGTATGACAACCAAAACATTGCGGGACTGCCGCCGAATGACAAGCATAACACTCCATCCGCTCATGACCGACAATCTGGTGTTCAGGAGTTCCAGTGATCACCTTGCTGATATGCTCACGTCCATCACGCTTGCCCACCACGACCACCTTGCCATCGCGATAAAAGACATTGGAGTAAGGTCGCCCTTTTGACGTTAACACCATCGTATCACCACTATAGACCTGCTGCTGATAGTTACGCGATTCGCGCACCGCTTCATCATTTTCACGCTCAATGATTTGTACTTTGGGCCGTTCGAGCGCGCTGCCGTGGCAATCCTCGCACGACACCTCAGTTTGCAAATACATGTTTTCATAAGCATACCCATCACCCATCACATCACGCGAGGTATGGCAATCGATACACTCTAACCCTTTATCATGGTGGATATCGGCTTGAATTTGCGTCACGTTGCGCGAACCAGAGATCACCTCGGGGCCGGGGAAGGCATTGCGGACAGGAACCCCACCGCTATTGCCATCGTTCATCCCCTGATAGGATAGAGCAATACGACCACTACGATTGTGGCAACGTATGCACACAGTATTGGTCGGCAACGGCTGCAAGCGATGCGTTTCTGAATGGGGCCATTTATTGCGCAAACTGAGATCATTGCCTTGATAGGTACCATTTTCATTGAAAGGAAAATGGCACGCGGCACAACCCGACGCATGTGAACCACGCCACGACTGGGTTGATTCAACCCCCACGTGACACAGAGCGCAGTATTTACGATACAGTTCCCCCGCCAAATTGTTCAATTCACGAACAGAGCGCAATTCAACGGGTTCACCTTGAGCATCAAATTGTTGCTGGGCGCTGGTGGCATAGAGACCCTCTTCGCCCCCCTCCCACGTCAAACGAATATTTTTGATAAAACCGGTATTGGTAAACATCAGGTTTGATTTGAGCCGACGCAATTGATACTCATGGCATTGGCCACAGGTCTTATCCCAAAATTTGGGGTCAGAAGGATTGCGTGGCCCGTACATACTCGCATGAGCCGCTTTTTTATCGCTCAGAGTCGCATCACCGCCGTGACATTCGATACAATCGCCATGGGCATCTGAAGCTTGCTCTAAGCCCACATGGCAGCGCTCACATTGTGAGTCTGGCCCTGAAAACATACAGCCAAAACACAGACAACATAAAACAGCCACGACTGATAAACTAAAAAATCGAAACATGAAACCCTAAGGGTAAAGGTGAGAAAAGAACGCCAGTAATCATGCGCTAAATCTAGCATAAATCTGCCATTTGCCCAATGCTAAACACCACAAAAAAGAGCCCGCACAACAAGTTGTGCGGGCTCTTTTAATCCGATCAATTCAACCAAAATTCAAACGTTAAAATACCACCTGAATTTGTGCTGTTAACGTATCAAAATCTTCAACATCGGTGGTTTCGGTATCGTACTCAACGGTTGAGTACTCAAGGGTAAGCTTCAAGTTCTGACCACGGAAATAGTAGTTTAAACCACCACCATACCAGTCAATTTCTTGATCATAAACATTATCCAATTGAGCAAAAGACCAGTTCTCAGCGCGGACAAAGAATTGTAATGGTGTGTCAGGCATCATGTAAGCAATTTTGGTGTAACCACCGTTCTTCTCACCATTGAGACCGATCACGCCTGAATCAGGGTCAAGACCTTTGTAGGCATCATCAAAGTCATATTCAACATACGCGGTAGAGAACGTGAAGGTACCGACATCTTCCACTGGATACTCAGCAAACAGGTCAACAGTCCAACCTTTGTAATCGACGGCATCATCCTGGTTAGCACAATCGCCATAAGCGATGTCTTGCTCCATCTGATAGGCACCACCGAGAGTGACCACTTTTTTCTTACCCATGTATGTACCTTTGTAGCCATAGCCTTTTTCGCCATCTAACAAAGTAACGTGAGCACGGGCACCGTAGCGGAAGTTCGAATCCGGTGAAGAAGATGAATCGTTACGACCATTCATGACATCGAGACGATACTGGAATACGCCATCAAACAGGTTACCCCAAAGTGAAACACCTTTATCGCGTGTGGCAACAAATGGAGCGCGGATCATCAGAGAGCGATCCAAAGTCAAAGGTGCTTCACAGGCTTCGAGGTTCTCACGGGTAAGGTTATACTTGTACTTACCTACACGAATCTGCACGGCATCGTTAAATTTATAACGGATTTGCGCATCAATCACACGAAAGTCAGAATTACCGCCATCGCCAACTGAGAAGCTGTTGATGTTGTTGTCTTCGTTATACTCAGTTTGGAAATAAAGACCTAAGCCATCATAAGCTGCCATCAACGCTAGACGGTTACGACGGAAGTTAAACTCTGAAGTATCGTCGCTATTGTCATCACCAGAACCCGTATCGCGATAATCGAGCTGAAATTGACCTTTGTACTCCAATTTCATCAGGCCTTCATCTTCAGGACCAAAGGTCCATGTTGGCCCAGCAAAAGAAAAGGTCGCAAACAATGTACAAACCAGCAACAAACTACCGACAAATCCTATTTTTCTCAATTTAACCATAAGATAACTCCTATTAAAGCATGCTCCACTCTGCCCGCAAGCAGAGTGGAGAAATTCATTCAAGTGGATTAACAGCCTACTGAACCAGAGTCACCGCCAGCCGTCGGGGCCTGCTCTTCAACAGCATCCTCTGTCGCTTGAATCTGGTACTCAAAGTCGGCGTTCTCAACCTGATTAGCAGCAGTATCGCCAGGCAGCAGGTCTAGAGCAGCCTCATCAGGATTCAGCGGCTCAACAGCCTTGGTGTGATCAACGTTGTAATTGACGATGCTCATGTAGATCGAAGAATCGGTTGCCCACGCATCATTAGCCAGCTCGCCACCATTCGC
>MAXR01000203.1:0-10221 GCA_001751155.1 Desulfuromonadales bacterium C00003068
GGGTCCGTCATAAATTTTTTGTTCAGGGCTACCGGTGATCGGCAAATCCAAGCCCTTGTCAATTTTGATCATTTCCAATGCACTTTCTTAAAAGGGTTGAGAATCAATCTATGTTCAACTTTGCTTGATTTCGCTCTGGGGATTCAGAGGCGGTGTGCAAAATAGACGCAGTTGATTGGATCGCTCACGCCTTTACTCGGTCCTGCACGAACTGTTGTAATTTTCATTTAATACATACCTCCCCTTTCAAATAAAACCAAAACGCCGGATCTCGAGATCTCTCAAAATCATCGGCACCACATAACGCATTGTGAATAAATTACGATTACTCACGCAAATACTCACGTCGAATTGTATACAGTATATAGTATATATTTAACGGTTACTTTTACGATGTAATGCATATCTGTGTCAATAGCGGATGAGGGAAAATGGCCGAAAGATGTCATTTCAGGGGTGTTTTGGCGGTAAATAGCTAATATGGTGTCAGTGTAGGTTTTTTTTAGGTTAAATGTATGTATTTTCTATACAGTTTGATTGGGTGCTCGTGATTATTCGCAAGAAGTTTCAACGCCCTTGATGAAGTTACGTAATGCAAAGAGATCGGAGACTTTAAGGGAAGCAAACTGGAGGCCAAATCCGCCAGGCATTTCAGGGTGAGAAGGTTGTTCGCTATGGTTGTGCCACGTGACAACGCCTTGGCAATGAATAGGACTCTCTGCCGTTGATAGATCTAACTGTATGAAAACTGTTTCGTCAATTTTGGGTAAGTGATCGGTGGCAATAAATACACCGCCGCTACTCAAGTTAAATGCACATGCTGTGCGAAGGATCTCTTCGTTGAGGCCAAAGTGGATGAGCTGGCTTGTTTGTCGGCGCGAAAAAGAACGGTGAGAGAGCCCTAGAATCCGTCGGGCTGAAGCGAGGAAGAGGTGGGTGTTGATTGGAGTAAATAAAACGTCAGCAGGCCGGTCATGAAGAACGTGGTTGGTTTCGGCGAGTTTGCTACTGTCGACAATCGTCACCACTGGAATTGATGAAATTCGATTGTCTTCCCTGAGTAGACGGCAGAAGGTGAAATCATCTTGATTGCATGAGGGTGATGCAAAGATGATATCTGGTGTGTCACCGCGCGCCTGGCTTAAGAGTTCGGCGCAATCTTTACCAACATGTATTGTGAAGCCTTCGCGTTCAGAAAAGTTGTCATCAATTGTGAGAAGCTCTTGTACTGTTTCAGAGATAAGGATTTTTTTTTGTTTCACCGTCATGGAAATAAGCCTTCCTCTGATTGGTGTCGCCCTCTTATGCCGAGGCAGTAGAATGATTATTTTTAACAGGATGACGTATGTTGTGCTGCGGTGCAAGTTCTTTAATTTAAGGGCAGGTCTCTAATCAAGGCGATGGCTTCTAGAACATACGGGTCGCTACTGATTGTCGTTTGCCACTCGTCCTCGTCATTGCTTGGCTCATGTGATGGAAGTTCGCCAGAGTCTGTTTCGCCATCATCGCGCGAGTTTCTCTCGGTGGTGATGCTGGTTAGCAGGAGGCTGCGCTGAGTGTTTTCAATTCGACTTTGTGTTTTGAGTGATTGTTCGCTAATCTTTTGCATTTTCAAATTTGTACTGACGCGTTGCTCACTGGATAGTTTTAATTTCGTAATGGGTAGAGTGTCTGGTAATGGTTGATAGTCGCTGCTGAGAATTGTGTCCCATGGCATGGAGTAATCGAGATATTGTTCGCCACTTTTAATCGCCTTAAAGCGGTCAGGTAAAACAATGTCAGCCTCGATGCCGCGATATTGAGTTGAATCACCACTGATGCGGTAGAATTTTTGTACCGTGATCTTAAGTGCGCCAAGAGGTTTGAACTTCTCCATATTTCGTAGGGGCATATTTTGATCGAGATCGATCACCGCTTGAACGGTTCCTTTGCCGTGGGTGTGTTCGCTGCCAACAATGATCGCTCGATGATAATCTTGTAGGGCACCAGCAAGGATTTCCGAAGCCGAAGCACTAAATTTGTTTACCAACACAATGAGGGGCCCTGCGTATTGCACGGCGGGATCATTGTCAGAGAGTACTTCAATTTTACCAGTACTGTCCTTGATCTGCACGACGGGACCTTTTTTGATAAAAAGTCCTGTTGTGTCAACAGAATCAGAAAGTGATCCGCCGCCATTATTGCGCAGATCGAGGATCAGGCCGCTGATGTTCTGCTGTTGCAAGGTGACCAACTCTGCGAGAGTGTCATCAGTAACGTTGCGCGCATCGTCAGCGCCATTATTGAAGTCACGGTAAAAACTTGGGATTTTTAAGTAACCATAGCGTGCATCACTGTCGGGTTGTTCGATGACGGTCGATTTGACAAATGTTTCTTTGATTTGCACCACTTCGCGAATAATTTTGATGATTTTTCGTGAACCATCGGCCTTGCGGACGTGAAGTCTTACTTCTGTCCCTTTGGGGCCACGAATAAGCGTTACGGCATCGCGAATACGCGTATCAGTAATATCGACAGGTTCTTGATCGCCTTCAGCAACCTTGAGGATTGTGTCTTCACTTTCAAGTTGGCCCTCTTGCTCTGCTGCGCCGCCGGGAATGACATTAACGACCTTGATGTAACCATCCTCTTCACGTAGCAAGGCACCGATCCCCTCAAGTGATCCGCGCATGTGGATATCAAAATCTTCTTTTTGATCGGGTGGTAGATAGTTACTGTGTGGATCGTAGGCTCGAGAAACAGAGTTTAAGTAGCGGTCAAAGTGGTCTTTGAGTTGGCCTTGTAGCATCCGCTCTAACAGGTGGGTGTAGCGTTTGGCGACTTTCTCCCGTGCTTGCTCACGTAGTTGGGCGTCGGTAGCGATGACAACTTCCTCTTGCGTGTCAGTAGATTCTTCACCTGTCGTGATGTTTGCTTTTTCCTCCTGTTCCTCTTTAAGATCGAGGTAGCGGTTGGCGACTTGGTATTTTAACGTTTTGCGCCAGCGCTCACGCAGTTGCTCATCCGTTTGGCAGAAGGTCAGTTTTTTGGTGTCTGTTTCCAGCTCTTCTGAAAGGGTTAGGTTGAACGGGTTGGCAAGGAGGGCGAGGATCATCTTTTTAACGATGGGGATCCGTTGGCTCATGATCTCACTGCTGTAGATGGGTAGGTGGATCATGCCGCGGCGAATTTCATTGTCGATATAGTTTTCGTAGGCTCCAAGCATTTTGATGTCTGTCTGGAGTAGGAATCTTTTTTGGGCATCAAGTTGCTTGATGTAGAGATCGAATGCAGCGGTTGACAGCTCATCGTTAAGTCGTTTGTGGCTGTAGTGGTGTCTGGTGAGGTGTTCACTGACGATATAGCCCAGTAGTTTTGCTCGTTCAGGGTTGAGTTCGTGGTCGGGGAGCGCATTGGCTGCCACATTCGTCGCTGAAAAACAAAGGCAGAGCAATAGGCTGTAGAGGGCGATGCGGTGAAATATGTTCATATGGTTGCGTATCCTTTGGCAGGTTATTGATTTGATTTCCGCCAACATTAGCATAAACAATTGCTTTAAATGAAAAAAAGGCCGACAGCGGGGAGGCTGCCGGCCAAAAAGTAGGAGGTTTTTGGGGAAAAACCTTTTCCTGCTGTTGATAATTAATACTATAGCGAGTTGTTTATCGGCCAACCACGTGCGAGTGCGTAAATATTTGAGAGAATGTTGCTGGCGCTTGACTGTGCATTTACACAGCCTGAATCAATGCCCCCTTTAGTGCTACGCTTCGCTGTCATTAGCTGTGGTTTGGTTGAAAAAAGTGGTCAGAGTTTGCTGTATCTCGGCCGCTGGTGCTTTGATCTGCTGCGCAGGCGGCAGTGAGTTGAGAAATAGGCGGCCGTAGCGTTTGCTAATAACCCGTTTGTCGAGAATAAGGACGACACCGCGGTCGTTACGGTGGCGAATGAGACGGCCAAACCCCTGTTTGAGGCGGATAATCGCCTGTGGTACGGTGTAGAGCATGAAGGGATTGCCCCCTTGCTGCTCAATCGCTTCGCTACGGGCAATCTGTATCGGTTCGGTGGGCACTCGAAACGGTAGCCGGGTGATGATGATCTGTTCCAAGGATCGGCCTGGAACGTCAACGCCTTCCCAGAATGAGTCGGTGCCAAAGAGGATGTTTCCGTCGCCATGCTTAAATTGCTCAATCATCTGGTGGCGAGCGGCCTGTCCCTGACACAGGCAGTGAAAGCCGTGGGCATTCAGGGGAGCATCGAGTTGATTGTAGATTTTTTTCAGCAAGGTGTAGGCAGTGAATAGGATAAAGGTGCGGCCATGCGATGCGCGAACGGCTGCTTCAACCTGTTCAGAAAGCATTGTGGCAAAGTGATCATGGTTCGGTTCGACGATGTCGGTGGGGACGGCGATCACCGCTTGGTTGGCGAAGTCAAAGGGTGATTCGAGCTGTCGTTCGGTGCACCGTTCTGGTGGGCAGAGATCGAGGCCGCTGCGTTGATTGAAAAAATTAAAGCTGTGATTTGTTGTCAGGGTGGCGCTGGTGAGAATGATGGTGCGAAAGCGATCATATAGGGCGCGCTTGAGCGTATGGGCCACGTTGATTGGCGCCATGTTGAGCCACAGTACCATCTCGCGGTTTCGTCCCAATCCGGGGGTGGCCTCAACCCACGTACACGCGTGATCATCCAAAGTTAACAGGAGGTTGAGGTCGTTGCTGAGCCCGGCGAGGCGGTCGCACACGCCCTGAGTGTCGGTGAGGCTGCCGATAAGCACTTCTGCGGTTTTGTCGGGCAGGTTCTTGTTGCACTCTTTTAGTAGTCGTTCAAGTTTTGCGGCAATTTCGGCGCTTTCTTTCGCTAGCGGGTTTAGGCTTTTTCTGAGTTTTTTCCAGTCAGACGTTTGTGCTTCGGTTGTGGTGATGCGCCAGCGTAAGTCATTGCGTGGTGATGATTGCTCTTTTCGTTGACAAAATGCATCGCGTTGTGACTGGAATTGTTGGCGGGAATTGTCGCGTAGTTGGCGACATCGCGAAACGAGTTCCTCAATCTGTGTGTAAAGGGAATCGTAGAGTATCGCCTCGGTGTCAGGCAGCTCTTTCGCCAGGCTGCTGAGCAGTTGTGGTAATAGGCCACGCTCCTGCTTGCGCGGGTGGCATAATCTGTTCAGTATTCGTGAGAAGCTGAACTCGCTGATGCGGATAGAGAAGTTACGTGTTGCGGCATCCTCAAGGTGGTGTGCTTCGTCGATAACAATACGGCTGTAAGGTGGCAGGACTGCTGCCGCTGAATAGTTTTCAGTCTGTGAGCGAACGGCTAGGTCTGACATGAGCAGTGAATGGTTGACAATTAGCAGATCTGCATGGGCTGCACGACGGCGAGCTTTGTGGAAAAAGCAGCGGGTGTAGTGCGGGCAACGAGTTCGGGGGCATTGATCCATCTCGCAACACACCTCATTCCATACTTGGCTGGCCGGGACAATGTTAAGTTCATCTTTGCTGCCACCTTTAGTATCTGTTGCCCAGCTGCGTAGGTTTTCAAGATCGCTGGTGTGCTCGTTGTTGAATAGGTCGGGTTCGCGGTAGGCATTGTCAAGGCGGCGCAGGCAAAGGTAGTTGCTGCGTCCCTTGACTAAAACAGCTTGAAAGTCTTGCTTGATTGCTTTTTTGAGCAGGGGTAGGTCTTGGCGGATCAACTGTTCTTGTAAGTTGATGGTGTTGGTAGAGATGGCAATCGGCTCCTCGTTGCCAAGGGACCACAGTATCGCGGGGATGAGGTAGGCAAGACTTTTCCCTGTTCCGGTTCCTGCTTCAATGGTTGCCAGTTTGTCGTGATTGAAGGCGTCAGCACAGTCAAGTGCCATACGCAGTTGCTCGGGCCGCTCCTCATAGTTGCCGAGGTGCTGCGCCAGTGGTCCTTCAGGGCCAAGGTGTGCCGCAAGTGTTTCGGGTTTGAGCAGCTGTTGTGCTTGTGGTGGACACGCCTCCACAACCTTGTACACGTTTTCAACAGTGTTATCCACAATGTGGAAACCGATCCCTTGCTCGCCAAGGGTCGCAGCGATGCTGAGATCGGCATTGGATGGTGTTAGATTTCCCGAAGGATGGTTGTGGATAACTGTGTCGCCGCTATGGCATCGGCTGAGGAGTGCAGGAACCGATTCTTTGTTCCCGCGTGCGAGAACGGTTACGCTCCAAATGGATAAGTTGGTGTCGGTGTGGCCAAGAAAAAAAACTTCATTGCCGTGACTGTCGGCGATCGCTTGGCGCATAGAGAGCCGACTGCTTTGACTGTATGATTTCATTGAAGGTGTCACCGCATTTTTTTAGAGTGATAAAGTTGATGCTCTTCTTATATCATTAAAATAGTGAAGGTGACGCTTTTAAATATCTGCAAATTGTGTTGTTATTCTTGACTCAGCAAGGGAAGCACTTTAAAATTCAAACGATAAGCCAGACGGAATTGGTCAAGTAAGGTAAGGTGGCGCAATGAATTGTGTGGGAGAGATTATTAAATATGTATACCGATAAGGTGATGGACCATTTCTCTAATCCAAGAAATGTGGGGCAGATTGAGCATCCGAACGTTGTGGTGAAGGTTGGTGATCCGGGCTGCGGTGATGCGGTATTGATCTTTTTAAAGATCGATAATGATGTCATCACAGACGTGAAATATAAGGTTTATGGTTGTGGTGCAGCGATTGCCACCACATCAATGGCCAGTACGATGATTATGGGTAAGTCGTTGGATGAGGCACTTGAGGTGACCGATGATACGGTTGCTGAGGCACTAGGCGGCTTACCGGAAAACAAAATGCACTGTTCTAACTTGGCGGCGACGGCAATTCGCGCTGCGGTGACGCGGTATTTGCATCCGCCAGAAAATACAGAATCCTAGTCAAGAACTAGGGCAGGTGTGCCCAGTAGTTTTACATAAATAAGTGATTTAGCCCTGATCGTGTTTAGTCGATTCAGGGCTTTTTTTGTTGAATGACGCGTGATTGATGGCGTTTACGTTGTGCAAAATAAAGCTTAAAAATGACATTTTTACCACTGTATACGAGTTGGAAAAAAGAGGAGATGATGAGGTCAAGGCATTGTTTTTAAAGGGCTTTGTGTTGTTCTGATTGCATACTGTATACTATATTTTTAGCTTGACAAAGTACTGGTTTTAACTTAAATTGCACGACGCTGAAATAAGTAAATATGTCTGTTTGTGTGACATGAATTAACCCTGTCTGGAGGAGCTGTTTCATGCTTGAGAGTTATCTACCGATACTCGTCCTCATAGCCATCGCGCTGATGTTCGCATTGGGATCGGTGACTTTTTCATTCTTGGTTGGGCCAAAGAAGCCAAGTGCGGTTAAGCTCGCCCCATATGAGTGCGGTATGCCTCTTATCGGAACTGCTCGCGAGCGGTTTTCCGTTAAATTCTACATTATTGCTATGCTGTTCATTTTGTTCGACATCGAGACGGTATTTCTTTATCCGTGGGCCGTTGTCTTCAAAAAACTAGGCATCTTTGGTTTTGTAGAGATGGGCGTCTTTATCGTGATCTTGTTAGTTGGTTACGTTTACGTCTGGAAAAAAGGAGCATTGGAATGGGAGTAGTACAAGGAGTTGAGCAAAGCTCTGAGCCTGACTACGGTAAGGTTTTAGGGAATAATATTATGACCACCTCTCTTGACTTGGTGGTTAACTGGGCGCGCTCCCGTTCATTGTGGCCTATGACCTTTGGTCTTGCTTGTTGCGCGATTGAGATGATGTCTACTGGTGCAGCGCGTTTTGACCTCGACCGCATGGGTGTATTGTTCCGCGCATCACCACGTCAGGCCGATGTTATTATTATTGCGGGTACCGTTACGCATAAAATGTTGCCAGTTATTAAAGTTGTTTATGAGCAGATGCCTGAGCCCAAGTATGTTATCGCCATGGGTGCTTGTGCTTCCTCGGGTGGTGTGTTTGATACCTATAGTGTCGTGCAGGGTATTGATCAGGTCCTCCCTGTTGATGTTTATATTCCAGGTTGTCCACCACGTCCCGAAGGATTGTTGTACGGATTGATTAAGCTGCAAGAGAAGATTATGCGTGAGCGTAATAGTTTCGGAGCTGCTATCGGTGCCGGTGATGTTATTCAGGGCTAGTTTTTTGCTAGAAACCGAACAGATAGGAAAATAGTATGAGCCAAGCTGTTGTAACAAAGCTGAAGGGTGCTTACGCCGCATCTGTCCTTGAAGTTAAGGAACATCGGGGCGAGGTGACGGTTACGGTAAAAAAAGAGGATATTGTAGCAATTTGCCAATTCCTTAAGGATGAGGCTGGTTATAATTTCCTGTGTGACCTTTGTGGTGTGGACTATTTAGGCCAGCAACCACGGTTTATGGTTGTGTATAACCTCTATAATATTACTACCAAAGAGCGGTTGCGCGTCAAGGTGGCTGTAGAAGAAGAAGATGCTAAGGTGGATACTGTTTCCACTGTCTGGTCTACAGCGAACTGGCATGAACGTGAGTGCTGGGATTTGATGGGTATTGCTTTTAATAATCACCCTGATCTTCGTCGTATTCTTATGGCGGCAGACTGGGAAGGCCATCCATTGCGTAAAGATTATCCTCTTCAAGGACCTGATCGCGAACTGTATCAGGGCCGAATTTCATAATCTAGCGCATTACCGATCTAAATAACGAGGCTTTAAATGGCTAAAAAAGAGACGATGACAATAAATATGGGGCCGCAACATCCGTCAACGCACGGTGTGTTGCAATTGGTTCTTGAACTGGACGGCGAGACTGTTGTTAGTGCCGTACCCCATATCGGTTTTCTCCATCGTGGGGTGGAAAAACTAGCTGAAAATCGTAGTTACCACCGTGCACTTCCATTGACGGACCGCCTTGATTACTTGGCGCCTATGAGTAACAACCTTGGTTACGTGTTGGCCGTGGAGAAGTTGCTCGGAATTACCGATCAAATTCCTGAGCGAGCTAAAGTTGTTCGGGTGATGATGTCCGAGTTGACACGGATCAAGAGTCACCTAGTTTGGTTGGCGACACATGCTTTGGATATCGGTGCTATGACCGTCTTTTTGTATTGTTTCCGTGAGCGTGAAGATATCATGGATATGTATGAAAAACTTTCTGGTGCACGTATGACGTCGAACTATTTCCGTGTCGGTGGTCTGTCGTTAGATCTTCCTGACGGTTTCGAAGATGATGTTCTTAAGTTCATCGACGGTATGCCAGGACACCTTGAAACGTATGAAGGTTTGCTGACGGGAAATAAGATTTGGCAAAAACGGACCATTGGTGTTGCCGAAATTAGTGCCGAAGCTGCGATTGATATCGGCTTGACAGGTCCTGCACTGCGTGCCAGTGGTGTTGATTGGGATCTGCGCCGAGACAATCCATACTCGGGCTACGAAGATTATGAGTTTGAGGTTATCACCCGTGATGGTTGTGACACCTTTGACCGTTACAAGGCTCGTCTGGATGAGATGCGTGAATCATGCAAAATCATCCGTCAGGCTTTAGGGAAATTACAGCCTGGTCCGATCCTTGCCGATGTTCCATCGGTTTGCCTTCCTGCAAAGCAAGATGTTACCAATAGCATCGAAGGTTTGATTCATCACTTCAAGATTATCACTGAAGGCTTTAAACCCGAGCCTGGTGAGGTGTATCAAGGTATTGAAGCACCAAAAGGTGAATTAGGTTATTACATTATTTCAGATGGTACAGCTAACCCGTTCCGTATGAAGATTAGACCTCCATCGTTTGTCAACCTTCAAGCATTGCCACAGATGATTGAGGGGAAATTGCTCGCCGATGTTGTTGCGGCAATTGGAACGCTAGATATCGTTTTGGGTGAAATCGACCGTTAGTAAGTAGTGGCTAGGTATTTAACAGCCTTAAGTCTCCTGCTTACGTATATACGGCAGGAATAGAGAAGAAGGAAAGAGGAAAATCATGCCAGAAATGCTTAGCCTCTCGAATGACCCGACACTGTTTATTTGTATTATGCTCGCCAAAATCTTAATAGTGTTTATCGTGGTTATTTTGATCGTTGCTTATGCAACATATGCCGAGCGGAAAATCATTGGTCGGATGCAGACACGACTTGGACCCACTATGACGGGACCATTTGGTTTGTTGCAGCCAATCGCTGATGGTTTGAAGCTGTTTTTTAAGGAAGATATCATCCCCTCGCAAGCAAGCAAGTTAGCCTTTGTTCTTGCGCCGATGATGATTTTAGTTCC
>MAXR01000203.1:10228-10735 GCA_001751155.1 Desulfuromonadales bacterium C00003068
CGGTACCGTTGCAGATCACAGATCTCAATGTCGGTGTCCTTTATATTCTCGCAATGGCAGGTCTTGGTGTTTATGGGATTGTCCTCGCTGGGTGGGCCTCAAACAATAAGTACTCATTGTTAGGTGGTGTCCGTTCTGCAGCGCAAATGGTCTCCTATGAACTTGCTGCGGGACTCTCCATTGTTGCAATATTTATGCTTTCAGAAACATTGAGTCTGCGTGGCATTATTGATGCTCAAGCAGGATCGGTTTTTAACTGGTATATTTTCTCTCAGCCACTGGCATTTTGTCTGTTTGTGATTACTTCACTGGCTGAAATCAATCGGACTCCATTTGACTTGCCTGAAGCTGAAACAGAGCTAGTCTCTGGTTTCTGTACTGAATATTCGTCGATGAAATACGCCTTGTTTTTCATGGCGGAGTACGCAAACATGATTGTTGTTTCGGCGCTCGTATCGACGCTGTTTCTTGGTGGCCCAGCTGGTCCATTTGCCGGACCAATTAATC
>MAXR01000204.1:0-4153 GCA_001751155.1 Desulfuromonadales bacterium C00003068
CGGGATTGAACCGCCGACCCCTACCGTGTCAAGGTAGTGCTCTCCCACTGAGCTACGTGCCTACATCCCAACAACGAGGCAATTTCTACCAAAGTAACCCTAGTCATGTCAAGACCTTTTAGTAGATAGCCGTATTTTTTACTCCACTCATTCAATACTTGAAGAGGCATGAGAAACACCCAACCGCAGGCGGTAAATTTCGAACGGGGAATTCTAATACATAGACATGATTATCAAAAGTAAAACAATCGCCCCCTGGAGCAGCGACAACAACTTCACACACCCACCAGGAGCACAAAGTATATCTTAACCTTGATGCACTCGCAAAAACGCATAGGATGGCTAAGTAAAAATTTCGGCCTACAAGGCCTGGTGTTTTTTCAGGGGCAAAGGCATACATCTAGTATGTCGAGGTCCTGAAAAAACGCCGTAACGCNNCCATGGCCTGGAGTATCCACCAGGCGCCAATGGCCATCAACAAGGTTCCCGGTAAAACTCGCAACAACGAGCCACCGATGGAGGCAAGACCCAATGGACCAATTTTTCGACGCAACAGCCAGGCCAGCAGTAGACAATTACATACCGAAGACAGACTCAAGGCCAAAGCGAGCCCCACATGACGAAGCGGTCCCATGAGCAAGACCCCGAGCAAGGCATTCACGACGAGAGTCCAAAATGAAATATGAACGGGCGTTCGAGTATCCTGCAGAGCATAAAAGGTCGGCACCAGAATGCGACTTACACCGACGAAAAAAAGCCCGGGAGCATAAGCACATAAAGCCATCGCGGTCTGCGAGACGTCTTGGTAGGAGAACGCACCTCGCATAAAAAACAGACTATATACCGGTACGGAACAAACAATGAGACCAGCGGCAGCCGGAAGTGTCACGATGCTGATCAGCACCAAGGAAAATCGTAGGGACTCCTTGAGCCCTTCCCTGTCGTCAACAGCCGCCTGCCGACTCATGGCTGGCAGGACTGCCTGTGCCAGGGAGACGACAAAAATTCCTAGTGGCAACTCGAACAGACGCTGACCGTAATATAGATAAGAAACGCTTCCTTCGGGCAAAAAGGAAGCGAGCAAGCGAGAAACCACCACATTGATCTGGTATATAGCAACTCCGGCCAGACCGGGCAGCATCAAACGAGCCACCCTTTTAACAGACGGGTGCGTAAAGTGGAAATCAAAGCGAAGGCGAATCCCCTTGCGACATAAAACAGGAAACTGAATGACCAACTGCAAAATGCCACCCACCAAAACTCCGATAGCCAAAGCAACAATCGGTTGCACAGGAAAGAGCGGAGCCAACAGGATAGCGCAGGTGATCATGCTGATGTTTAACAAAACAGTGGAAAAGGAAGGTAAAAAATAGTGCCCCAGCACATTGAGTATTCCGGTGATCAGGGCCAGAAGACTTACAAAAAAGACATAGGGAAACATCAAGCGGTTGAGAAAGTCTGTAAGTGCCAATTTGCCGGCCACAGCGCCATAGCCGGCCCCAATCCCCCGTACAATAACAGGTGATGCCCAAATACCAAGCAGGGTCACGGCTGCCATAACCAGCAACAGCAAGGTCCAGCATATATTGGCGACGCGTCGTGCTTCGTCAGGCCCTTGCTTATGATAGACTGCGGAAAAGGTGGGAACAAAGGCCGCTGTCAAAGCGCCCTCAGCAAAGAAACGGCGCAGCAAATTTGGTATAGTAAAGGCCATAAAAAAAGCATCGGTGCCGAAACCAGCACCAAACAGACTGGCCACCACCATGTCGCGAACTAGGCCGGCAATACGACTTAATCCGGTCGCTGCGCCCATAACGGCCGTCGCTGTCGATATCTGCCTTTTTTCCGACATATGCTCAATCCCCTGGGCTACAGGCCTAACAAAGTGATGAAAATATTATAATTCAACAGAGAAGCCGCTTAAACTATTGAAAACAATGGTTTTTGTATGAAAGTATTCATACTTTCTTATCTTGACGGGGTCCACGGCAAATGCTATAAATAGCCAAATTCAACATACCAGCACTGCTAGAGAACCAATTTATCAAACCGGAGGAAAACCAAATTGGCTAATCACAAATCAGCAATCAAACGTAACAAACAAGCTATCGTTCGCACCGCCCGCAACACCCATATTCGTACCACTATGCGCACCTTCGTCAAGCAAGTCCGCACGGCTGTTGCAAACGGTGATCAGGAAACAGCACAGACCGCCCTGAACCGGGTCGTCCCCTACATTGATAAAGCTTCCACCAAGGGGATTATTCACAAAGCCACCGCAAGCCGTAAGATCTCGCGCCTAAACAAACTGGTCAATACTCTGGCCTGATCAATGTCTGATTAAATATAAAAAGGGGCTGCTTTGCAGCCCCTTTTTTTTATGTACCATGCTCTTGTTGACATATACCCAACACCATCTCCTCCAATAAGGCCGAAGCGTGTGCCCCACTAGACTTGAGGGCGAGATCAACTTCAAGCATCTGCTCAAAAACCCTCTGATACCGTGCTGCCGGAAAAACACGGACCTGCTGCAGCAATCCATCAAGAAAGTAAGGATTAATGCCAATCCCCCTTGCAACCTCTTTTTTACCTAGGCGCTGATCTAACAAATAGCGCGCTTTCCACATCTGGCGAAAATGTCGGGCCATCATCGCTAACACAACAAGCGGCGCTGTACCATCGGCCAAAAGTCGATTGAGTAGAGACAGAGCCCGTGAGGAGTCCTGCCGCCCTATGGCGTCGGTAAGTTCAAAGACGCTGTCGATGCGTGTGTCAGAAACAATCGTCTGCACGTCGTCCACATCGACTACCGTGCGTTCACCAAGATAGGTCGTTAACTTATCAAGCTCACCGGCGATCTCCTGTAGGTTGCTGCCAACCCTTCTACAGAACAGAGCCATCGCCGGTTCGGCAAAGGTTACTCCATTTTGTCCGGCACGATCTCTTACAAAGGCCGGAATCTGATTGTCGTAGTATTTTTTGAATTCAACCAGACTCCCGCGTTTTTTGAATTGCTGATAAAATTTACGCCGGCCATCGACTTTATCGGCGGTCAATACCAGCACCGTTTCGGCCACAGGGTCTTGCAAGTAAGGCAATAACTTTTCGAGTTCGGCAGCAGGTAGCAGCTGAGCATCCCGCACCACTACCAGCCGCAACGAACTGAAAACAGGAAAGGTTCTAGCTACATCATAAATCTCAGCACCACGGGCCGTTTTGCCATGAAACAGGTTGTAATTAAAGTCACGACTTTCACTAGGGACAACAAGTTGCAGCAGGTTGTCCAAGGTTTCTTCTAAAAAGAAGCGCTCTTCCCCATAAAGCAACAACAATGAGGGAAACTGGCGAGCCTTGAAGGCCTTTTTTAATTCACCGGGAGTCATCGGCTTACTTGCCATAGCACGCTCAGAAATTATCTATCATGTGGGAGAAGATCTCATCGGCCAAACGCTGGCTGATTTCCTTTATGGCAGCTTGTTCGCGATCATCCTGCACGACCTTGTCGCTACTCACCGGATAATCTTCACTCCAGACCACGGACCCCTTCCATAACACCTCGCCATTGTCGACTCGACGCAATACGGCCTTAACGGTCATCTTGGAGCGATATTCGGCGATACGATCATCCTGATCATAGGATAAAGCAGAATTGGAGTAGCCAACGATGCGGCCACCAAGAATACCTTCGGCCTGTGAAGCATCTTCCACGAGTTCCAACCGATCATGGCGAGCAAACCGCCCCACCACCTCGTTGGTGACGGAATTTTCTAAATAGGGCTCGTAGCTATCGTTGCTGAACAGTTCTATATAGAGGCTACGCACATCTCCCGGCAAGGCATCGGAACGCCCCTGCAGTCGGTACCCGCACGCGGACAACACCAGAGCAAGTAGAATCACCAGGACGAGTAAACGGTTCATGAGACCACCACATTAACCAAGCGACCAGGTACCACAATCACCTTACGTACGGNNGAACTACGTTATCTTCTGCCAAGGCCGCAGACTGCAGGGTCTCTTCAGTAGCATCGGCTGACACGGTTACCTTGCCCCGCACTTTACCATTGACCTGCACAACGATGGTTTTCTCATCTTCCACCAAAGCTGCCGGATCAAAGGCGGGCCAACCGGCCTGCTCTACCCCAGAGACATGGCC
>MAXR01000204.1:4177-4616 GCA_001751155.1 Desulfuromonadales bacterium C00003068
CCAATAGCAGCACCACTGCCTCCAGTGCCTCTCTCACCACGCCAGGGCACTGTTCCTTGGCATCGAACCCGTAGATGGCATTGACCAACTCCATCACTGCGGAGATTGCGGTGTTGAAATGGAAGCTACCATCGATATCCTCGGTGACCTTCTTGATAGTACGGTGGGTCTGACGGCGCAGAGCTTTTCCGGCAGCATCAACGTCACCATCCAAGGGAGGTATTGCCACAATCTCAAGGTTGTCATAAACCGCACGCCAGACACGATTCAGGAATCGATAGCAACCTTCAACCCCCTGTTCGTTCCACTCCAGATCCTTTTCTGGAGGTGCAGCAAACAGTGAAAAGAGTCGAGCAGTATCGGCGCCAAAACGACTGATGAGCTGATCGGGATCAACAACATTCTTCTTCGATTTGCTCATCTTCTCAGTGCGGCCGAG
>MAXR01000205.1 GCA_001751155.1 Desulfuromonadales bacterium C00003068
GCAACGCTACTAGAAGTCGTTGCCGAAAAGACGGGTTACCCACAAGAGATGCTTGAACTCGATATGAGCCTCGATGCTGACCTTGGCATTGACTCCATTAAACGCGTGGAGATCCTGTCGGCTATTCAGGAAAAACTACCTGAACTGCCAGCATTACAACCTGATCAACTCGGCAGCTTACAAACGCTACGCCAAATCGTTGAAGCGATGGAGGTAAAATCATCATCAACAGAATCAAACACCGCACTGACAGAAACAGCGATCTTGGCACCTGCTCAATCGGCAGAGGCTAAATTACATCGACAAGTGATTTCTCTGCAAGAGGTAGAAACACATCGAGCTAGCGTATCACTGCATAAGAAAGCACCGATTTGGGTCGTTGATGATTGTTCGTCGCTATCAATTGAAGTTGTCAACCAACTCAATCTACGTGGGTTTAAAGCTGAACTTGTTAGCCCAAGCCACTCAGTAACGCCCGAAAGCCTTACTGCCTTGATTGTATTATCACCGCAGTTTGGCACCGATAGCCAATTTATAAGTGATGCATTTTCTTTAGTCCAACGCTGTGCTAGTGCGTTAAAGGACAATAGTTCAAGCGCCGATAGCTGTTTGATGACAGTATCTCATTTAGATGGAATGTGTGGTTTCAATCGACAATCACCGATCATTGATCCACTCTCTGGTGGTTTAGCAGGTATCAGCAAAACAGCACACCATGAATGGCCTGAGGTCTACTGTAAAGCGCTAGATCTCGGTGTTGATTTAGACGATAACCAACAAGTTGAAGCAATCATCGAAGAACTGCTATGTGTTGGTCCCTTAGAGGTCGCAGCAAACAAATCAGGTCGAATGACATTGGTATTACAGCAACAGGATCTACCTCAATCAGACTCATCACTCAATTTATCTACAGATGATATTATCGTAATCAGTGGTGGCGCGCGAGGAGTAACAGCAGAGGTCGCGCATAGCTTAGCTCAATCAGGTCAGCCAACTCTGCTCCTCTTAGGTCGCAGTGAACTACCTGATGCTGAGCCTGCTTGGCTTTGTGCTACCAAGAGTGAAGCTGATGTAAAAAAAGCCATAATGGCGCACGCAGATCAACCGATGAAACCTCGTCAATTAAATGATGCCTGCCAAAGTGCACTGAATAATCGAGAACTTCTTGAAAACATACAACGCCTAGAAGCAACTGGGTCAAAGGTCCTGTATCGCAGTGTCGATATTCGCGATGAACAAGCCGTGAATGAGATCATTCAACAAGCACGTGAATTTGGTACGATTCGTGGAATCATTCATGGTGCTGGCGTCCTTGCTGACAGAATGATTGAAGACAAAACAGCGGAACAGTTTGATCTTGTCTACTCGACAAAAATTGGCGGTTTGCAGGCTCTGCTTCAAGCAACTCACGCCGACCCACTCATCTTTATTGCCCTGTTTTCCTCGTCAACAGCACGCTTTGGTCGAACGGGACAAGTGGATTATGCGGTTGCCAACGAAGTGCTAAACAAGACTGCTCAAGCCCTCGCCCGACAACGGCAAGATTGTCGTATTGTTTCGATAAATTGGGGACCTTGGGATGGAGGCATGGTGACTCCTGCACTTAAGAAGATCTTTGCCGCTGAGGGGATAGACGTTATTGACTTACAGTGTGGTGCTGACTATTTATTAAAAGAACTCGCCCATTGTGATGATCATGTAGAAGTGGTTATTCTTGGCGGTGAAGGCGACCCTGCTAACACAAAGCCAACCGAAACGGCTGAAGTAACACACGAAGGTGCCCCTAGCACCTCAGTGTATAATTTGAATGTAAATATCAATTCGATGCCATTTCTAGAGGACCACGTCATTAATGGCAAAGCTGTTGTGCCAATGGCAATAGTCGTTGAATGGTTAGCTCAAGGAGCATTACATAATCAACCAGGGCTTATTTTTCATGGTTTCAATAATTTAAGGGTTAAAAAGGGACTTCTTCTCGACCATAAAACACCCGTTGAGGTTGAACTCCGTTGCGGCAGTGTTGAAAACAGCGATGGGCAGTTTATTGTTCCCATGAGTATTTGCAACGCAGCCGATGGCAGCGTTTACACCAGTGCTGATATTGTTTTAACCACCAACCTACCACCACAAAGACCAAGTATGGAGCCACTGGTGATTGATGGAGGTGAAATCAATTCTAAGGATGAAATTTATTCAGCCGGCAAGCTATTTCATGGGCCATCGTTACAAGGCTTAACTCATGTAGTCGGCAACAATGTCGAAGGGATTATCGCCCTGTCAAATGTTGCTCCGATGCCTTCAAAGTGGATGAATAATCCACTAAGAAATCAATGGTTGGCTGACCCTCAGGCCCTAGATAGTAGCTTCCAAATGATGATACTTTGGAGCTTCTCACAAAAAAAACTTGGCTCATTACCATCGTATATTTCCGAATATCGTCAATTTTATGAACACTTTCCTGTTGGCTCAACGCGAATTCAATGTCGTGTGACGAAAGTAAATAATCATAGTGCAACGGCAAATATCGACTTTATTGATGGTCAAAGTAGACAATTGATTGCCCGTATCAATGGCTATGAATGTACGATGACAGAAGGGTTGCAACAGGCGTTTTATAACAATAAGTTACATAAATAATTATTACTGCCTATTCGGTATTATTTCTCACATAAAAGCCCTGCTCATTTAGTAGGGCTTTTTTTAAATGGAAACCACGAATGAAGACATACCATGATTGTATCCCCTGTTTTGTAAAGCAAACTATCAGTGTTTTAGAGATGATCAACTGTAACGACAACGATTACGAAAAAATTCTACGCACTGTTTTACAGCATATGAGTCGCATAGATTTTCATCTCTCCCCTCCCGAAATGGCTCGAACTATTCATCGAATTATTCGCGAAACAAGTGGCAATGCCGATCCATTTAGTGATGAAAAAAAACGCGACCAAAACTTGGCGTTACAGGTGCTGCCACAACTTGAACAAAATATGCTGTTATCAGATGATCCCTTTAAATCAGCAATCCTTTTAGCGATAGCCGGCAACAGTATTGACCATGGTGTTTATCATGATTTGTCTGAGCTACAGGTCTTGGATGCTTTAGAACAAGGGCTTCATGTCCCGCTCATTGGTGATACCGATCAATTTGTAAGTGCCATTGATCAAGCTGAATCAATTTTATATTTAGCTGATAATGCTGGAGAGATTGTTCTCGATAAATTGTTACTCCACCAGTTACCCTTAGAGAAAACCACCTTTGTCGTTCGTGGTGGCCCCATCCTAAATGATGCTCTAATGGCCGATGCAGAACACGCTGGAATAACAGAACTTGTTCCCGTGATTGACAATGGAGATGACGCACCTGGGACCTTGCTTAAGTATTGCAGTAAAGAGTTTCAAGAGAAGTTTATGCATGCTGACCTCATCATTGCTAAAGGACAAGGCAATTATGAAACGCTCAGTGATGTAGAAGGAAATATCTTCTTTTTATTAAAAGCGAAATGCAGTGTTGTCGCAAAAAATATTGGTTGCCAAATCGGCAGCGCAATCCTCTACCATAGAGATTGACAAGTCGTAAATTAAAAGGTCATTCACCCATAAGGAAGGGACAACAATGAACGCAGCTCTTAATCACAATTTATATCTGGTTAAAGAACATGTCGGTATGTTTAAAGCGGCAAATAACTATGATATTTACGATCCAGAATCAGGTCAAATTATGATGGAATGTCGTGAAGATCAACTCGGCATTTTTACCAAGATGTTGCGTTTTACTGATTACAAAAGAATGACACCTTTTGATGTTAAAATTAAAACACCTGAAGGGGGACAATTAATTCGTGTCAAAAGAGGTATTTCCATTTTCTTGTCTAAAGTGGAGGTGTTTGATGAACACGATCAATTGATTGGTATGTTCAAGCAAAAGCTATTCTCTATTGGCGGCGCATTCACTGTTTTTGATGCCAACGAGTCCGCAGTATGTCAGTTAAAAGGGAAATGGACAGGTTGGGATTTTAAATTCTTAAATGATGAAATAGAGATGGCTCATGTTGCAAAAAAATGGGCAGGGATTGGCAAGGAGATGTTCACCAGTGCTGACAACTATGTTTTACAAATCTCTGATAGCGTCGCCAAGGATGATGTCGCTCGCCAACTCATTGTCGCGGCAGTGATGTGCATTGATATGGTACTAAAAGAATAAAAGTTTCTTTTGCTACAAATCAAGTTCACCATCTAAGGTCGCTGCTAATTCAGATTTTTCCAAAATTGTTTTAGATAGCGGCTTTCGTACTTTAACACCAAGTTCAACAAAACGATTAGCCTGGCTGATCAGGTTACCTCTTCCTTGGGTTAATTTTGTCATCGCCGCTGCATAAGTACTCTCTACCGTTGCCAACTGTAGGCCAAGTTTTTCCATGTCATCAACAAAGCCCCGTAACTTGTCATAAATTGCTCCAGCACGTTCAGCGATAACCTGAGCGTTGTTGTTCTGTCTTTCATAACGCCAAATATTTTCGATTGTACGCAGTGTCGCAAGCAAAGTTGTTGGTGCAACAACGACAATCCGTCGCTCAAAAGCATGGTTAAACAAAGAATCATCGGCTTGAAAAGCAACCATGAACGCAGATTCAATAGGCATAAAGAGTAAAACAAAATCAAGAGAGTTGATGCCGACCAAACTCGAATAATCTTTTTCACTCAATGTTGTAATGTGCTGTTTAACAGCCAACACGTGTTGCTGTAAGGCGTGTTGACGAAGATTTGCATCTTCCTCATTACAATAGCGTTCATAAGCCACAAGAGACACCTTCGAATCAATAATCACATCTTTATTCTCAGGCAGATGAACAATAACGTCTGGTTTTAATAGTCGATTATCCGCATCGCGAAAAGCCCCTTGAGCATCATATTCTATTCCAGCTCTTAAGCCTGACTGTTCAAGGACACGTTGTAAAACAAGTTCACCCCAATTACCTTGAGTCTTATTGTCACCTTTCAAAGCACGTGTCAAATTGACAGCCTCACGGTTCATCTCAATATTGAGTTGACGTAGGTGACTTAACTCTTGTTTTAAGGATGATCTATCGCGAACATCACTAACATAGACCTCATCAACCTTCTTTTTGAAATCATGCAATTGATCACGAAATGGATTCAGAATACCCTGTATTTGCTGACTACTTTGTTCAGAAAAACGACGTTCCTTGGCTTCAAATATTTCATGCGCTAGACCTTTGAACTGCTCCGACAGTGTGTTTTTCGCATCACTAAGCAGTTGAATCTTTTCCTCATTCTGATGTTGCTGTTCGTCTAACCGAGTTGATAATGTTGCGATTTGACACTGCTTCGCCATTAATTGAGAACGTAGATCAATGAGCTCACTGTCCCGTTGGTGCGATAATTCAAGCGCTTTCTCAAGGTGATTATTTGCTTCTTGTTGTCGAACATGATCAATACGCAGGTTTTGAATTTGCACCTGTTGCTGTTCTATCGATTCATTCGACACCTTCAGCTCATTCTCAACAGCATGCAAAAGGAGTAATTGTGCCATGGCTTCATCTCGTTCACGCAAATGAAGGTTAAGTAAGCGGTTTTTGTGGCGCAAATTAATTGTAAGGTAAATGGTCAAAATCGTTAGAAGTACAAAGAATAAGATTGCAATGTGGTATCCGAAGCCAAGAGAAGACCATTGGTTTAGTGCTTCTAAAATCATCTTGGCTCACAAGGTTGAATTGGACGTTTTGAGATCTTAAATGTGGCATTCATAGTCATAACGATACGCTGCTTTTCATCTTCAATAGCAACAGAAGAGTGCCACAATCGTTCTTCAATCTGCTTAACTTCACTTCGAGCAGTAACAATACCCTGTACGACGGGATGATGAAACTCGACATTTATATCGATGGTGGCAAAATGAGTCCCTGGAGAAAGAATACTTTTTATAGCCATAACTGCTGCGGTATCAGCAAGGCTGACTAAAGCTCCACCGTGGAGTAAATTACCACCA
>MAXR01000206.1:0-2260 GCA_001751155.1 Desulfuromonadales bacterium C00003068
GATGAATACAAGGCCGCTGCTTTTGAACGAAACCCCAGCACCGAATGCCGTTCATTGGAATTTCGTTTCAAAACTGATGGGCCAATCAACTGGAATGAGGTGGAGATGTCAGTTCACATGGTACCAGAATTTACCGCAGGGTTTAATTATCAGCCCACAGGTTTGAAAGTTGTTCCTTCATGGGTTAGGCATGAATTTAAGCGTGACGAATATATTATTCGTAGCCAACAGGGATCAATGGATCATATTATTGAGCTTAAGGCGAAGAATAAGACTGATTTTGATAGCAATAACTTTGTTCAGTTTGTTTATGCTAAACAAGCGTACAATTCAATGTTGACAGAGGTTGGCGTCGCCAGTTTCTTTGCTCGCAATCTTCAAGGACAAGACTCGGAGATGGATCAATATTCGGGTGAATACAATTTGCAGCGTGGCGAGCACCTTGAAAGTACAGGTTTGATAGATACGATCACTCCCAGCGAATTGATGGGGAGATAGGATATGAAAACGATGATAAGAACTTTGGCCCTTAGCTTGTTAGCTGTCGTTGTGTTCCTGGCGGGTTTTGCCAGTGCCGAAGAGCCTCTAAAGGTTGGTATTGAAGGTAAATTTGATGGTCAACAGGTGCAACTACGCTGGATGGTGTCGGATAAATCTCTTGATTACCGCTACGTTGTCTGGCGCGCTCCTGCCGACGATATGCAGCAACGTGTTAAAGTTACTGAGTTGAGTCTGCTCCCTTATGGCGAGGCCAAAACACGCCTCGCCGATAATGTGCCAGCATTAAAGNNCCTTTTGAGGCGGCAGAAAGTCGAGCGGAACTTAATCAATCTCTTTCACAAAACGATAATCGTTTAGGAATGTTGCTGTTCGTTTCCACGCAAGATAAACAGGTCGCCGCAACGATGGGGCAATATACTGTTGATGGCGATCTAACTGGCAGCTCTAAGCGTCTTTATACCGTTGAGGTTTATAACAACGGCACCCTTGTTGCCAGTGACACCTGTGCCGTCGATTTAGAAAAATCAACACGATTACCCATTGTCTGGCAAGTGAACGCCCACATGTTTAAGTGGGGGGTGGGGTTAAAGTGGCAGGGCTACGANNCGTTTGCTCAGATCAATACCGCCCCTGTGCAGGTACAGTCATCGGTGAACCCCGATGGCACGATCAGTGTGGCCCCCTATTTTTATACCGATACCACGATCAAAGAGCATCAGGTGTTCTATTACCAAATACGTGGTGTTGATTTCTTTGGCGATGAGGGGCCAGCCTCCATTGAGGTGATGGGAAAAATCAAAAAAGATCGCCGCCCAGCACCTTTGTCGCGTCCTGACCTTGATGCTGGCGAAACCACTATCAAGCTGTCGTGGACAGTTCCTGACGATAAAAAAGTAGTTAGTTACAACCTCTATCGTAGTCTGAAGTACGAGGGGGGGTACCAAAAGCTGAACGCCGAACCACTGACACGGTTGAGCTATACCGATACGGCTGTTGATGTTGATATCAACTATTTCTACTACGTCACCGCCATTAACGACGGCGGCTTCGAATCGATTCCGTCATTAGCGGTACTTGGCTTTGCTAAAGATGCCACGCCGCCCGCTGTGGTTGCTCAACTTAATGCCGGTGTTGTCGAGGCCAATATCAACCTGAGTTGGACCAAGGTTGAAGATGCCGACCTGCTCGGCTACCGTGTTTACCGCACCATGAAACCTGAAAGCCTCGATTGGGTGTTGCTGAATCAACAGCCACTGGTTGAGTTGACTTTTGCCGATGCGCTAACGAAAAATCTCTCCCGCTATCCCTATTATTACCGTGTTACCGCAGTGGATATTCATCATAACGAATCGGCACCATCCGAGGTGGTAAAGGTGCAACTCCCCGATGTCACCGCGCCACAGACGCCGATCCTTAGCGAGCATGTGATGAAAAATGAGCAGGTGATACTTAACTGGCGCCCCGTGGTGGTTTATGACATTGCTGGTTACAACGTCTATCGTAGTCAGGGAGCTGTTACACAAAAATTGACAGCAACCTTATTGCCATTGCCCACTTTTGTTGATCAAACTGCCCCAGTTAGTGAAAAGGTGAGTTACACCCTTACCGCAGTCGATCAAACTGGTAACGAGTCAGCACCATCTAATGCGCTAGACATCACTGTTACTGATGCCACTGCACCTCGGATCACCAGTTTTAGCGTGACGAGTGGTGATGGCGATGTTGGCTCCGCCGTATTGACTGTTGAATCGGCCGATAA
>MAXR01000206.1:2326-14267 GCA_001751155.1 Desulfuromonadales bacterium C00003068
AAAGTAAATCGTTCACGCATCAAGGGATCGACCTATCGCGATCAGGTGTTAAAAGGTAAGCGCTATTTCTACAAAGTGGTTGTATGGGATGGTGCTGCCAATCAAACGCAAAGTGTTGTTCGAGAGATAAAAATAGCCAAATGAAAAACGATAAAATAAAACTGCTCTTTTTATGTACAGGTAATTCCTGCCGTAGCCAAATGGCCGAAGGCTGGGCGCGCGCCCTCAAGGGCGATCAAATAGAGGTTTATTCCGCTGGCATCGAAACCCACGGCTTGAATCCTAGCGCGGTGAAAGTGATGGCCGAAGCGGGGGTGGATATCAGTACCCACCGCTCGCAACTGGTTACCGAATTTCCTGATGTAGCTTTTGATTTTGTCGTTACCGTGTGTGGTCACGCTCACGAAACCTGCCCCTATTTTCCTGCTGGGGCTAAAGTGGTGCATGTTGGTTTTGATGATCCACCGCAGATGGCTGCTGAGTTAGATGGTGAACAGGCGCAGCTCGATTGTTATCGCCGCGTGCGTGATGAGATTAGGGCGTTTGTTGAGACTTTGCCTGAGGCTTTAGGGTAGTTTTTAGCCGCAATTCTGGTTGTTTCAATTTATCGGTTACTGTTTGCTCTACCTTGGTCAATTACAGGTAGGGCGAGCATTGTTCGCCATTGAGTTACGCCTTACTTTTGCTCTGAAATAACTTCAAAAGCGTAGTTATAATCGACAAGGTTCAGCTGTGATCTGTGTTTGTTTGTCGCGTTTTAATTAGCGAATATTTTCAATTCTAATGATTCACTTCTTTTAACTAAGTGCGAGGTATGAGATGTTATCCAGCAGAAAGGGGAAATGTCTTGTCAATTCGTGGAAAAATTATTGTACTCGTTTTAGCGTTAGAGCTCGTCTTAACCATTGTCTCTGGAACGCTTTTTATCAATGAGCACTACAAAAGAAACGAAGAACTTGCAAAATATATTGCCACCAACCTCAGAAACAACTTCATTGATCACTCTACCACCATTCAAGATAAATACCGCACCCGCATTGAAGGGTTTGTAAAGTCTTCCCCTGCAATCATAAATGCCTTTGCAAAAAGAGACCTATCAGACTTAACCATCAATCTTGAACAACGAATTAATACCCTTAGAAAAGAAGATCAACTTTTTTCTTCTATCAATTTCATTCACGCTGATGGCACTGTTTTTTATCATACAAAAGATAAAAAACGTATCGGGCAAAATGTTTCCCATATTCCTTTTGTCAGAGATTCCCTCAAGGACAGAAAACCTTTAAGCGGACTCGTGCTCGCGTTAAGTGGATTAGGCTATCGATTCAGTTACCCGGTCTACCTCAATGACAAGTACGTTGGTATAATTGTTTTCATTACCGACGCAACACACAGCCTTGAAATGCTATCTAAAAACTTTGAAATTCAATGGGGAATATTGATTAACAAGGAAAATATTGTCCAAGGTTCTGAGATGCAGATGATAGCAAACAATGGAAAACTTCTTGTAGCCTCATCAGGAGGCCCCTTTAACGACAAAGGATTTCTTGAAGTAATATCTCAAACTGCCCCTTTAGACGTTTTTCAAAGCACAGAGTCTTACCACCGAAAACTCTATACCCTAGCTCTTAAAAATTATGCTGGCGTCTCTGTCGGAGAGATCATCACTGTTTTAGACATCTCAAAACCTTTATCTGACTTCAGAGCATCTCTATACAATGCTGGGATGATCATTTTGGCAGTCCTTGTCGTAACGATCATTGTTCTGTTTCAAGGTATTGGATTTTTTCTTAAGAAAGTAAGAGAAACCCAGCACCAGCTGGAAGAAACTGTCGATCAAAGAACAAAACAATTACAAGAGACGAATCACAAGCTCTCTCAGGAAATTACACAGCACGAACTTACCCAGAAAGATCTTGAATCGCTGAGTGTAAAGGATGCCCTCACGGGTTTATTTAATCGTAGAAAATTTAACGATCAGTATGAAACTGAATGGAATGCTGCTTTAAGAGCCTCCCGTTATATTTCATTGATCATGATTGATATTGATTGTTTTAAACCATATAACGATACATATGGGCATCTGGCAGGGGATGAAGCTTTAAGGACCGTCGCTCAAGCAATCCAAAAGAATGTAACTCGGCCTAGAGATTGTGTGGCGCGCTTTGGAGGGGAAGAATTTATCTGTATCCTCCCTGAAACATCTATGGATGCAACGATTCATGTTGCCGAAATGATAAGGAAAAGTGTGGAGGAACTTCATTATATTCACGAGTTTTCCAGTGCATCTAATGTCATTACGGTAAGCATTGGACTAATCAGTGCTATCCCAGAAAAATTTCAGGACAAAAAAGAGTTGATTGATTTGGCGGATAAGGCACTATATCGGGCTAAAAGTGCAGGGCGTAATTGTATTAAGGCAAGCTAGTAGTCTATCGTCATAAAATACGTATTTATTTTGATTAAACGAGCAAAGGCACCCCATGTGGAGTGCCTTTGCTCGTTTAAACTTCAGTGCGCTTGAAAGTATGATGTCGCTTGATGTGGGCTGTCCAAGTTGTTGCTTGCCAAGTCTTTTATAGTTCTTTCGCCAATTTACTCAATAGTTTTTGATGGTTATCTTTAGTGTCACTGGCGAGAAAGTAACCTTCGTAGCAATTTGGGTCGATCTCATTTCCTAATAGATCTGTCACCATTCCGCCCGCTTGTTTTACAATTAAGTGGGAGGCTGAGAAATCCCAAGGTTTTGATTCCTTGTTAAAGTAAACCAGATAGTTGCTGAAACTCCCTTTTGCCACCATGCACATTGCGTAAGAGACTGAGCCCCCTATGGCTGTTAGCTTTTTGATGGTGTCTTCTCGTAGCAGATCAAAAAGCGGTTTTTCGCAATGAACTTGGGTGCTAGGGCAAAAATTGACAATCGTAACGTCGTCATTTTTTACAATGGGCAGTTGATGTTTGTTGACGCATGCACCATCGCCGAAGGAAAAGAAATATTCTTGTGTAAATGGGTTGTAGACGATACCAATAGCGACTTTGCCCTGTTTTATTAGTGATAGATTGACCACTGAGGTGTTCTCGTAGCTGATATAGCCCCAGGTGCCGTCTATGGGGTCGATGGCCCAATAGGTATCATCATCGGTGTGGGTTTGGTTCTCTTCACCAATGATCTTGAACGGGGAGATTTTTGTCAGTTCGGTTTCGATATATGCCTGTACTTGCTCATCGATATTGGTTACGGGGCTGCCATCATCTTTGAAGGTGTTCGTAAAATCGATATCTTCACGAGCTTTCACCATCATGTCACCAGCAATGAAAACAATTCGTTTTAGTTCTTCCTCTAGTTGAATTTGGTTCATATCGTTTTCTCCCTAATACGAGTAAGGCGGGAACACATTATAGCTAACAATTTTATTGCTTATGTGAGAAAAGGCCCCCCTTGCAGAGTGCCTTTTCTCGTTTGAACTATGTCAATAATTGAGCTGTTATTCGCCGCGCTCTTTGCGGATAGCAGCGAGAATTTCCGCACCGCCTTGATTCATGGTCAAAGTGGCTATTTGGTGACCGATATCTTCAGCGTCATCGCGGGAACCAGTGATGACATTTTTGATCAGAGTTTGACCGTCGAGGCTAATCATGCCGCCGGTGACATCGAGTTGATTGTTGTCGGCGAGCTCAGCCATGCAAAAGGCGGGGATGCTGCATCCACCTTTAAGGGTTTTTAAAAAGGCGCGCTCGGCAAGGAGGCAGAACTCAGTTTCGCTGTGATTAACGGCATCGCGAATGATTTGACGTTTTTCAGCGTCGAGAGTGGTTGCTGACTCAATCGCTACGCTGCCTTGGCCAACGGGTGGAATGAACTGATCGGTTGACAGTGTTTCAACGATCAAATCGTTGTACTCCATCCGGTTAACACCAGCGTAAGCGAGGATCATGGCATCGCATTGACCGTCATCCATTTTACCGATACGGGTTTGTAGGTTGCCACGCATCTCGATCACTTTAATGTGTGGGTAATACGCTTTGAGCAAGGCGCGACGGCGAACGGATGAGGAGCCGACGGTCAATGGACGGCTGGTATCGGCAAAGCGCAACTCTTTGTTGCGGCTAACCACCACATCATTCGCTTTTTCGCGCACAGTAAAGGCGATGACCTCAAAGCCTTCGGGTAGTTCCGATTGCATATCTTTGGCGCTGTGTACGGCGATATCAATATCACCACTGCGCAGTTGGACTTCCAATTCTTCGGTAAATACCCCTTTACTGCCAATTTTAGCAATGGAAACATCGAGAATTTTGTCACCGCGTGTATCTATTTGAACAATTTCGGTTTTCATCCCCGCTTTTTGTAGCAACTCTTCTACATAATAGGCTTGCCACATGGCTAGCTTGCTACGACGGGTTCCAATTTTGATTGTAGTGCTCATAATAATATCACCTTGCGAGAGATTCATAGATTGATGGCGTCGCAAAAAGTCCGCCCACCTGCGTTGCAGCGTTTGTTCAAGACTTCGACATACAACATGTATGCCTTTCACCCTTGAACAACCACTACGCCTTGGGGGACGAAGTTTTTGCTTAGCCAACTAATTCATTTTTGCGAGAGATTCATAGATTGGCGCATTTTTTCAGGTATTCAAGTTGCTGTCAAGGCGGATTTCAAGTCACTTTTTTTTCAATCATTACAGGTTTTTATCCGATTTTGGGGAGAGGTATGTTACTTTAGTTTAAGTTTCTTTTAAGATAAAGGCTGTGTGGGGATAAATTTAATGCGACATCTGAGTGTTTTGCTTATCGTTTTTTTGACTGGTTGTGTGGCACCTGCGGCGTATGTAACGGAAGCCGATGAGGTGGGTTATGCGATTATTGCAGAAAAACAGGCTGAAATAGGTCTCGATCATCCCTTTACCATCGCTACCGCCGAAGATCAGCTTCGTCATACGTTATTACGCGATCAAGCGCTGGTAACAAGTGCCACTGCTGAGATCGGTGATGGTACTACTACCCCTCATTGTTCTCCCTTACAGTTGTCACTTGATGATGCCTTGCAGGTTGCGGCACACAATAGTCGAACCTATCAAACCAATAAAGAGATGATTTTTCGTCAAGCTCTCGCTCTTGATTTAGAGCGAGATAGTTTTCGCAGCACTTTTTCAGGGCTGTTGTCGTCGTTGTGGAGCAGCGATAAAGGGCTGGGAGATCGCCGTAATGGTCTGCAGTACACTGCTCAGGCTGGCGTAGCGCGTCAGTTCAAGAGTGGCATGTCGTTTGTTACCTCGATTGGTCTCGATTTGGTGCAGTTACTAACGGCTAATCGTGTGTCAGCGCGTGGCTTGGTTGCCGATGCCAGCATCAGCATTCCACTGCTGCGTGGTGCAGGGGCTGAGGTGGTGACAGAGCCACTCCAACAGGCGGAGCGCGATGTTCTTTATGCCATGTGGACGTTTGAGCGTTTTCGGCGCTCTTTTGCAGTACAGGTTGCCAGCGAATATCTATTGGCGTTAGAGCGGATGAATCGTGTTGAGACTGCTTATGATAATTATCAGCGCTTGGTGGTGGCAGGTAAGCGTGCTCAACGGTTGGCCGATGCGGGTCGGTTGCCAGGCATTCAGGTCGATCAGGCGTTGCAAGATGAACTGCGCGCGCGGGTAAGCTGGGTGAGTGCCCAAAAAACGAGTGCGGCTCGTTTGGATAGTTTCAAGCTCACCCTTGGGTTGCCTATCGATGCCCTGCTAGAATTAGATCGACAGGTTTTGTTGGCACAGGTTAAATCTCTGGCTGATAGTGTTCATGAACTGGTGGAGCCACCTTCATCGCTATTACGCCTTGCCTTAGCGTCGCGTCGCGATCTACGCATCGAGCAGAGTCGCGTAGCAGATTCACAGCGCAAAGTATTGGTTGCCGAGGATGCCTTACGTGCTGAAGTGTCGTTGTTCGCCGCGGCAAGTGATGGTGCGCATCGCAGTGTATCGTCGGTAGAGAGCGATAATGTGAAGCTTGATCCAGATAATGGCAATTATTCGGCGTTGTTGAGTATCGATTTACCGTTTGAACGTACTGCTGAACGTAATGCTTTACGCAATCGATTGATTGATTTTGAAGCAAGTCAACGGGCGCAGCAGCAATTGGAAGATTTGATTAAATATCAGGTGCGTAGTGCCTGGCGTGGTCGACAGGAAGCATTTGAATTGATCCAAATTCAACAACAGGCGTTCAAGGTCGCCAAACGTCGAGTGACGAGTACCGATCTGTTTTTACAGGCAGGTCGCATTCAGATCCGTGATTTACTCGAAGCTCAGGATGATCTTGTTTCGGCGGAAAATTCCCTGCTTGAAGCGCAGGTTCAATATCGAATTCGGGCGATGGAACTGATGCGTGATGTCGGTTCGTTGGAGATCGATGCCACAGGAAATTGGTTGGAGGATGTAAACAAATATGCAGAATTGGCGCAATAAAAAAAATATTATCCTGTGTGGTGTTGGCGTGTTGGTTGTGGCTCTGTTGTGGCAAATACTGTTTGCCTCTGAAGCTGTTGAGTCGCTCGCGCAGCGACCCGTGTGGTCGCGGGTTGAATCAAGTCGCTTTGAGGTCACCGTGAATGCTGCGGGCAGCTTGAAGGCAAAAGATCAGGCGGTGATCGTCAATACTCTTGCGGGGGTTACCACCATTTTGTCGGTGGTCGATGAAGGGGCTGAGGTTGAAAAAGGGGCACCACTCATTGAGCTAGATGCCAGTTCATTGCAGGATCAATTGGTTGAGCGGCAGATTAGTGTTCAGTCTGCACAGGCGAATTTTGTTCAGGCGCGTGAAAATTTAGAGGTGGTGAAAAGTCAGTCGCACAGTGATGTTGAATCAGCACGATTAGCGTATCAATTTGCTCAGAGTGATCTTGAAAAATATCGCTTAGGTGAATTCCCCAATAAAAAAAAGGAGCAGCTCGCACAAATTGCTCTAGCGGAAGAGGAGTTACGTCGTGCGGAGGAGAAATTGGCGTGGTCGAAAGTGCTGTTTGAGGAAAATTTTCTTTCGCAAACAGAACTTCAAGCCGATGAGCTGGCAGCGCAGAAATCGCGCATCAATCGTGAATTGAGCCAAAGTAATCTTGAATTATTGCTTAAATTTACCCATGTGCGTCAATTGACCGAGCTGGAAGCGCAAGTTAAAAAAACACGTATGGAATTAGGCCGCAATAAACGTAAGGCAGTGGCAACTCAGGTTCAGGCTGAATCCGAGTTGAGTTCGAAGAAAGCGCTGTTGGAGCGTGAGACGGCGAAGTTAGATAAGGTGGAATTAGCCATCGCTAAAACGGTGATTGTTGCTCCTCAAGCGGGTGTGGTGGTATATGCCAGCTCATTGCAGCGAAATTGGCGTGGCAATACCGAGCCTCTTAGCGCCGGGCAACAAGTGCGTGAACGGCAAGAGTTAATTTACCTCCCTTCGACGGGTAAAATGGTTGCCGAAACAAAGATCCATGAATCCAATTTGGAAAAAGTGACGGAGGGGCAAGCGGCTTTAGTTTATGTTGATTCACTGCCGGGGCGTTCGTTTAAAGCGCAAGTGAGATCGGTGGCGCTGTTGCCTGATGCGATGAGCAGTTGGTTGAATCCTGATCTTAAACTCTACCGTACCGAGCTGTTGTTGCTTGACCACGATGAAGCACTACGCAGTGGCATGAATTGCCGTATCGAAATTCAGGTAGATCAGTTTGATAAAGCGTTGGCAATTCCGGTTCAGGCCGTCGTTTTAACTCAAGGAAAGCCATTCGTTTATCGCTTACGTGATGGAGATGTGACCTTGCAACAGGTTGAGCTGGGGCAAAGCAGTGAGAGCCGCGTCCTGATTTTATCGGGACTACAAGATGGCGATCAGGTACAGCTGAACCCACCGTTAGAGGAGGTTTGAGGCGTGGCTGCTAATGACGACGCACTGATTGTATTGCAACAGGTCAGGCGATGCTATGGCTCAGGTGATAGTCTTATCTCAGCTCTCAATGGCATTGATTTGTCGATCGAATCAGGGAAAACGGTCGCGATTCTGGGCCGCAGTGGTTCGGGTAAGAGTACATTGCTCAATGTAATTGGTTGCCTCGACCCGATTACTGCTGGAACCTATCAGCTTCATGGTCAGGATGTGAGTGCGTTAGATGATGATGCACTGAGTGAGCTGCGCCTTGCGAGTTTTGGTTTTATTTTCCAAAGTTTTCACCTTATCCCACAATTAAACGTTCTCGAAAATATTGAACTGCCGCTGTATTATTTAGGTGTCGAAGCAAAACAGGCGCGTGAACGAGCGAAATCTCTGGCTGCGATCATGTCTCTTGATGATCGGTGGTCGCATCGTCCGTCGCAACTCTCTGGCGGTCAGCAGCAGCGGGTGGCGATAGCACGAGCTTTAGCCAACGATCCTGCTATTTTGTTGGCCGATGAGCCGACAGGGAACCTCGATGCGGCAACGGGTGGCCAGATCTTGTCTGTTTTGCACCGTCTTGCCAATGAAGGTAAGACGGTGGTAACCGTGACTCACGATCAATCTGTGGCTTATACCATGGATCGACGACTTTATATGCTCGATGGCCGCATTGTCCGTATTGATGAGGGTCGTAACAAGACTGAGGACAGCGAGGCAAGTGTGGAGGGCAATTCTCCATGTTGAACCGTTTCTTACCCTCTTTGATCTGTCGCGATATCCATTTAGGCCTGAAAAATCTTCGTCTGCATGCCATGCGTTCTTTCTTAACCATGCTCGGTATGATCTTTGGTGTCGCAAGTGTGATAGCCATGCTGGCCGTGGGTCAGGGGGCGAGCAAGGAGGCCTTAGAGCAAATTCGTCAACTCGGTAGCGATGTCGTCGTCATGGAATCGGTTAACACCGTGAGCAAAGACAACCAGCGCCAAGGGCAAAACCTTTTCAGTGTATATGGGGTTACCTATCTGGATGTGGTGCGACTTCGCGATACGATTCCGAATGTTCGCCGTATCGTGCCAGTTAAAATTCGTCATGAGCGGGTGGTGTCACAAGCGCAAGAGATTGCGGTACGGTTGGTTGGCACCACCTCGCATTGGTTTGATTTGGTTAGCAGGCCGCTGGTGGCTGGGCGACTCTTGACCCCGCTGGATGAACAGCGACGTCATGCTGTTGCTGTAATCACTGAAAAGATGGCCCAGCAGTTATTTCCACTTCAGGCGGTGTTGGGTAATTTTGTCCGTGTCGGCGGTAACGTTTATCGGGTGGTAGGGGTTATCCGTAGTGCGGAAACGGAGGGAGATAATGTGACATCGCCCGACCGTGATGCTGATATCTATATCCCCCTTACGGTGATGCGCGAACATACGGGAGATCTGTTGGTGAGCCGCCTTTCTGGTAGTACCGTAAGGGAAAAAGTTGAGTTACACCAAGTTTTTGTTCAGATGGAATCCGAATCGGTGGTTGAAGCTGTTGCCAGCGCCATTGATCATCTTATCGGCCAATTTCATCGCAAAGAGGATGTGGCGATAAAGATTCCTCTAGTATTGTTGCGTCAGGCTGAGAAAACCCAGCGTCGCTTTAATATTGTTCTCGGTGCCATTGCAGGAATTAGCCTTCTTGTCGGCGGCATTGGTATTATGAACATAATGTTAGCATCGGTGACGGAGCGTACCCGCGAAATTGGTATTCGCCGTGCCATCGGTGCGCGTCGCCATCAGATTGTCAGCCAATTTCTCATTGAAACCGTTGTCCTTTCGTGTAGCGGTGGTTTTCTTGGCTGCATTGTTGGTTTAATCCTCCCGTGGTCTATTTCCAAAATAACGGGATTGAGTACTGTGGTGACATCAGGTAGTCTAGTGTTGTCGCTGCTGATCAGTTTGTCCGTCGGTATTATTTTTGGACTGTATCCTGCGATTCGGGCTTCGAAGTTAGATCCAATAACGGCCCTTCGTCACGAATAAAATTCTGATTTAACAGCTGAGGTGTTTGAACCTGAGCCTGTAGCTGTGAAAGTATTATGAAAAAACGTCATCAAGGCAGTGCACAAACTCCCTCTTTATCGCTATTTTTGCCAACCAACCGTCAGGAGATGAAGCTGCGTGGTTGGGATGAATTGGACGTGCTGTTTATCAGTGGTGATGCCTATGTTGATCATCCCGCGTTTGGCGTGCCACTGCTGGCTCGCCATCTTGAAGCTAAAGGGTTTCGTGTCGGCATCATTTCTCAACCTGATTGGAAGGATCCACACGCTCTGAAGGTGATGGGGCGGCCTCTGTTGTGTGCCGCTATCTCCGCTGGGGCGATGGATTCAATGGTGAATCATTATACCGCGGCACGCAAAAAACGCCGCGATGATGCTTATACTCCTGGTGGTTTGAGTGGCGCACGGCCTAATCGGGCGATCATTGCTTATACCGCCGCTGTAAAAGGGGCCTTCAAGGGGCTACCGATTGTCATTGGTGGCATCGAGGCGAGTTTGCGGCGACTGGCGCACTACGATTATTGGAGCGATCAAGTTCGGCGCTCGGTATTGGTTGATAGTAAGGCTGATCTGCTGGTTTACGGCATGGGTGAAAAACCGTTGCTAGAGATTGTTTCGCGATTACATCAAGGTGAATCTATCTCTCAGCTTAGCGATATTCGCGGTACGGCATGGTTGAGTAGCAGTCAACCTTCAGGGTTTCTTTTGCCCACTTTTGAACAGGTTCAGAATGATACACAGAGTTATGCACAGGGGTTTGCTGCCACCGATAAACACCGCAACCATACGTTAATACAGGGACATTCGAGCCGTTTTGTTGTCGTTAATCCACAGTCGGCGGGGTTGAGTGAAACCGAATTGGATGAACTGTATGCGTTACCGTTTACCCGGCGGCCACACCCTAGTTATAGTGAAAAAATAACCGCCTTTGAGCAGATTCGTTGGTCGGTTACCAGTCATCGCGGCTGTCAGGGGGGCNNGTCATCGCGGCTGTCAAGGCGGTTGCGCTTTTTGCGCCATTGCTCGTCATCAGGGTCGACAGGTGCAATCGCGTTCAGAGCAATCCGTGGTCACTGAAATCGAACGAATGGCTAGCGATCCACAGTTTCGTGGCACCGTTAGCGATGTCGGTGGGCCGACAGCCAACATGTACGGTATTGAACTAAATGATGCAAAACGCTGCCTTAGTTGTCAGCGCGATAGTTGTTTATATCCTAAAATTTGCTCAAACTTGAATGTTGATAGCGGACGCGGGGCGAAACTGTTGAGCCGAATCCGCAATATCAAAGCCGTTAAGCATGTTTTTGTTGCCTCGGGTGTTCGCTATGATCTGCTCGAACATCAACCGGACTATTTGGCTGCGTTGCTTGACCATCATGTTGGTGGGTTGCTTAAGGTGGCTCCCGAAGCGCTAAGCGCGCCGTTGTTGAAAGTGATGCGCAAGCCCGCACCGCATAGTTTTTCCCGTTTTGTCGATACCTTTCGCGCGCACAATCGCAAAACAGGTCAACGGCGCGGAATTGTCCCCTATTTGATGGCGGGTCATCCGGGTTCAACATTAAGCGATATGGTCGATACTGCCCTTTTTTTGAAGCAATATAATTTGACTGTCGAGCAGGTTCAGGAATTTACGCCGACCCCCGGAACGTTGGCGACGTGCATGTACCATACGGGGATCGATCCTCGTAGTGGTGAGCCTGTTGTCAGTAGTTATTCAGAAAAGGAGCGCCGCTTGCAAAAGGCCCTTTTGCTTTACCATCAACCACAAAACCGCACTGCCATCCACGAAGCATTGAGTTTATGTGGCCGTGAAGATGAAGAAACGGTATTGTTGGGGCATGGAAGTAAAGCTCCTACGAGCAAGGGTAAAGAGTCACCACCAAAAGAAAAGGTGCGGTTGCATTCAAAAAAAAGGGGTGGTGGGCGATCGACAAGGTCTCGTAGATGATTTGATTCTTAAAATGATTGGGTCAAATTACTCACACGTGTGCGATT
>MAXR01000207.1 GCA_001751155.1 Desulfuromonadales bacterium C00003068
GTTGTTGAGGGAAGTGATAGTCTTATCCTCTATATCGAAGATAATCCAGCCAATGTGAGCCTTATGGAATCTTTTTTTGAGGATTGGCAGGAGATGCATGTAAAAACCACTCTCAGTGCTGAAGAGGGGATAACGATTGCAATTGAGCAGCAACCTGATTTAGTTTTGTTGGATTTAAATTTATCAACGTTGGATGGCTTTGAAGTATTTCGTCAGCTTCGTGCACATTCTGATACCGCAACGATACCTGTTGTAGCAGTTACGGCTGATGCAATGAAGGAGACGTTGCACAAGGCTGCTCGCCTTGGTTTTGATGGTTTTGTGCCAAAACCTGTTGATTTTGATAAATTAAAAATGACGATTTCAGATCTTTTAAAGGTGCAATCTCGATGAACGCTTTGACAATAATTTATGACGCAAAAATTCTGATTGTCGATGACAATCTCGCCAATGTCGCGTTGCTTGAGGCGATTTTAGAGGAGGAAGACTATGGGGCTGTTTTTTCGACAACAGATCCTCGCGATGTTTTGCCACTCTATCGTCAACATCAGTTTGATTTGATTTTGCTCGATATTCGTATGCCGTGGTTGTCAGGTATCGAAGTCCTCAACCTTCTCAGGGAAGAGATCGTCAATGATTATGTCCCAGTCATTGTTTTAACCGCGCAAACGGATATGGAAACGCGCGAGCAGGCATTAACGGCTGGAGCCAAAGATTTTATAACCAAGCCATTTGAAGATTGGGAAGTGCTGCTGCGGATTCAAAATATGCTCGAAACACGCATGTACTATATGCGTCAAGTTGATCGCGCCAATAACCTCGAGCAGGAAGTACGTAAACGGACAGAAGAGATTCGGTTAACACAGCTTGAGACAGTACGTCGATTAGGGGTTGCGGGCGAATTTCGAGATAATGAAACGGGTGCGCACGTCCTACGCATGAGCCATATCTGTAGCATGCTTGCCAAAAAATTGGGGCTAAGCGAGACCTACTGTGAAATGATCTTATATGCTAGTAGTATGCATGACGTTGGTAAAATAGGCGTTAGAGATGCTGTATTGCTCAAGCAGGGCAAGTTGGATGACGAAGAGTGGAAGCTAATGAAACGTCATCCTCAAATTGGGGCGCAGATCATTGGCAATCAACGTTCTGAGTTGATGACCCTAGCACGAGAAATTGCTCTCAACCACCATGAGAAATGGGATGGCAATGGCTATCCTTGCGGTCTGGGTGGTGATGAGATCCCGGTGAGCGCACGGATTGCTGCAATTAGTGATGTGTTTGATGCCTTAACATCGCAGCGGCCCTATAAAGAAGCATGGTCTATTGAAAAGGCGGTTGCCTTAATTTCAGAGGAGTCGGGTCGCCATTTTGATCCAGCCATCGTCGAAATTTTTATCGACAATATTGATGAGATTATAGAGATAAAAGAACGTTATGTTGATTGATTCCCCTGTGAAANNGGGCACCTCATCGGCGATGAGGTACCCGTGGGTATCTATACATCGTTTAGGCCTCCTCGGCCAGCGCGGTAATTTTGACAAATTGATCACTGCTGTGGGCCATGATTTGACCAACCAACTGCGCTTCATCGTGTTGATTCGAATGAAGCAGCTCCTTGTGGTACTCCATCAGTAGTTCATCTATTTGTTCAATATCGTTGTCATCGACATCATTCAGTTCAACTTTTGCCCCCCATGCTAACCGTTGGCGTATGGCCGATCGATCCATATTCATCTCTGGATCTAAATAACAGTAGACCGTTCCGCCCGTCATACCTGAGCAGATCCACGGTCCTGGGTCACCAAGAACCACCACCCGACCGGAGGTCATGTACTCAAAGGCAAACCCTTTAAGGTTTGCATGGCCAGCAATGTTCGCTAGGGTATCTTTACGCGGTTCGAGAATGCGTGCACCAAGAACCACGTCAGCCCCTGAAAGGCGAATACAGGCGCGACTGTCTGCATCCCCTTGGACGATGAATAATCCACCCTGAGCGCCATAAGCGAGGCCTTTGCCGACGGAGCCGCCGACACGCTTGCCGTCGATATTCTCCCCTTTTAAGATGACAATGCGCCCTCCGAGTGCTCCTTTACCAACGCCATCTTGAGCGCCACCTTCGACGCTGATATTGATCCCCTCGATGTTGAACGCCCCTAAGCCGTTGCCGGGAATAGAGTCGCGGCGAAAATGGAGATGTGCTTGTTTTCCTACGGGGTAACGGCCATCACGATAGGCCTGGGTCATCGCCCCCGCCAGTCGAGTACCGATGGAGCGGTCACAACTATTGACGCCATCATCGACAAAGCGCACCCGCTGTTCCCCTTCGTCAAAGGCATCGGTCACCAATGTTGACAGCAGCGAGGTGAGGTAGTTGAGTGGTTTACGGATCAAGCGGGTTGAATCTTTACCGAGTTGACCTATTTCACACGATTCGATACGTAACAGTTCATCGAGTTCTAGTACATTTTGACCGTGGGTTTGTTCGAGTAAGCACGATTGGCCGACAAGGTCTTGGGTGCGGGTAAAACCAAGTTTAGCGGTGATGTTGCGAATCTCCTCGCCAATGGCGCGGAAGAACGTGGTTTCATAGATGATGCCATTTTCGAGCACGCGTGGGATGAAGCGTTTAAGCCCTTTGCTGTGTGCTTCCTGCTCGCTCTCAATCTGGGTGGCGATACCGACATGGCAGGTTCCAAGATGGCAATTACGGCACGCGGTGCAGCCGATAACCACCATTGGTAACGTACCAAAGCCGACTCGATTTGCACCGAGAAGCATCAGCTTCACCACATCCCGTCCTGTGCGCGCGCCACCATCAGCCCAAATCTCAACTTTATCGCGCAGTCCACAACAGGAGAGGGCGCGATGAGCCTCGCGAACACCGATCTCAGCAGGTAAGCCGACGAACTTGATCGCATGTTTGCGTGCCGCGCCCGTGCCGCCATCATAACCGCTGATGGTGATAATATCTGCGCCAGCCTTGGCAATACCCATCGAGATGGTACCGATTCCGGCCACGGCAGGCACCTTGACCGAGATCCGCGCTTGCGGGTTGGCGGTGCGTAGCTCTTCGATGATTTGGGCTAAATCCTCAATCGAATAGATATCGTGATTGTTAGATGGCGAGATCAGCGTGACCCCTTCGCTTGAATTTCGGGCGGCGGCGATCTTGGCGGTGACCTTAAAGCCAGGCAGGTGGCCCCCTTCGCCTGGTTTAGCTCCCTGTCCCGCTTTGATCTCAAGAAAATCAGCTGAGTTGAGCAGATCCATATGGACACCAAAACGCCCTGAGGCAATCTGTTGACCACGGTTTTTGCGATATTTTCCCAACATATCGGGGATCTCTCCCCCTTCACCGTTCATACAGATGATGTTGAGTTTTTTTGCCGCTTCCGCATAGATACGAAACGCGGTCTCGCCCTGTGAGCCAAAACTCATGGCAGAGATCAGGAATGGAAAATCGTGATTGCCTATGGAGGTATCAACCTCTTGTGGATCAACGCTCAGTTCATCCGTAAACTTGAAATCGACGAGGTGGCGAATGGCCAGCGGGTGCTCGATCTCATATTCCCGAATTAACTTGGAGAGGTCGTTGTAGCTCTCCTCCATCTTGGCGACAGCACCCACTTTTTTCCAAATTTTAGGATAA
>MAXR01000208.1:0-621 GCA_001751155.1 Desulfuromonadales bacterium C00003068
AGTCGACACAAAGAGTAAAACGGGGGTATGCCGTGTCTGCGAGCCCATGCCGCCCCTGCCCGCATGACCGCATTTGAGTACCCTGAAACGATCACTCCCCCAGGTTTAATCTTAGAGAGCGCATGACCGACAGCCCTGCACTGTTCTTGCGCGCCGATCGATTCAAATGGTCTTTCTTCAAAAAGCGTGATGCTTCGGAAAACAAGAGACTTCTTACTTGGCCGCCAAGGATACAACCACTGCTTATTTGCAATTTCAATTCCTACTATGTTTGGCATTACTGCTGCAAGAGCACGCAAGCGCGCGATGTGGTAGGGTCCGAAGTTAACGTATAAAACGGCACATGGTGCGAATTCTCTGGTCACTTTTCTTCCCATCGAGTTACGTTTTTCTACTAATTAAGAAGTAGGGCGAATACCCAATGCGATCGAAATCCGAGGACATTTTCAAGGGTCCCGCCACTTAACTTTGGCTTTCAAAATACCCACATTGAAAGCATGCTTTTCTGTAAGCTTCGAGCGGTTTACAGCGAGAGGCTTTTGTACAGCCAGAGAAATATCAAGCTCTGGGAGCCCACCAGCATAGTCGGAGGCTTACTCATGATTATTAAGAGCTGCAAAG
>MAXR01000208.1:640-2084 GCA_001751155.1 Desulfuromonadales bacterium C00003068
GGTTTAGAATTACTCTTCGCCCCGAGTTGGGCAACCGACTCCAAAATCTCCTGAGCCCTTGCCACCCAGTCAAAGCGGAAGCGTTCACCCAAGGTTACGCTTGCTTTACACAGAATTATGTGAAAGGCATCGTCCTTGAGCGTCCTAGCCCACAATTCTGCCAATCGGCTGGAATCTTGAGCAGGATAAACACCTGGATAACTGCCTACCGTGTGGGTCACAACATCGGAAACCAGAAACGGCACTCCAAGGCCAGCGGCCTCTAGGACGATATTAGGTGAGCCAGATTCATCAAGTGTTGGATGAACCAGCAAGCGAGCGGATCTCAAGTACTTAGTCACATCCTCCACATGACCTTTGAACTCCACCCCCTTCATATCTCTAGCATACCGCCGAATGGCATACCCTTGCGGTCCGTCCCCCAGGATTATAAGGCCCGCCTTGGGCACACGGATCTTCACAAGGCGAAAGGCATCAAGCGCAATTCGAAAACCTTTGTTCCAAAACAGATTTGCGGCTATAACGGCAATAGGGCGTTCCTGGGACTTGTAAGGGCTTTCAATGGATAGCCAACTTGCGTTAGAATTATTTGGGAGCAGGAAAATATGGCTCTTATGATCAGCATCAATAAGCTTATTTCGTAAATACGCTTGATGCTGCTCCTCGTGCTGAAACACGATACCACTCGCCTGACGAAAAACCTTGTGGCTATACACGCGAAAGAGTTGTGTGTATATGCTCCTAGTCAAGTTTCCGACCCCAGGAACGTGATCGAACGGAATATTACGATTGTTCTGTAAAACCAATTCCATCCCGCGGACGAAAAGAACGTTCGCCACGCCACAACCTCTAGCTGCAGGACAGAGAATTCCTCCATTCGCCAGACCAAAGCAAAAAACCACATTGGGGTTGAATTGATTCAAGTCTCTCATGACTTGATAATGGTAGCTACGCAATAGCGCCATCCTGAAGCATCGAAATCTATGGAGGCCAAAGGGGAAAGGGACAACACACAGATCACTGCTCCCAACATAGTCGTGTGCCGTTAGCACTAGAACTTCCGCCCCACGGCGCACAAGTCCATCCGTAAGTTCAACGAAGCGCCGCCCAGCGCCGCCTGCGTAATTTCCACTCCACAGTGTCAGTATTCTATTTTGGTTTAACATTGAAGGCACCTTCTATAGGTGGTTTTCCATGCAGTTTCCATTTTCAACGGCAACATCGACGATTTTGAATGGGTGTTCAACAAACAAGGCACGAATTTACGAGGACAGTCAATTGCTTTTTCTCACCCGTGAACATTCGTTTATTCCTTATGTCTCCCAGCCAACAAGACTAGTGAACTAGCCATGGCAAAAAACAACCAGACTATGATCCAATGAAGTGTTGAGTGAGCCATATTATGCACCCAAGTACCAATGGAGGCTCCCATACAGCCTGCCCC
>MAXR01000209.1 GCA_001751155.1 Desulfuromonadales bacterium C00003068
GATGAGATTACCACAGCTACAGGCGGGAACGTTGGTGTGCCGCTACAAACGTTTTTTAGCTGATATTGAGTTAGCCGATGGTACTGTTTTTACCGCCCATACGCCTAATACCGGCAGTATGCGCCAATGTGCCGTGGCGGGTTCAAAGGTGTTGTTTTCAACCAGTGATAACCCAAAGCGTAAGTACCCGTGCACCTTGGAATTGATTGAGGTTAACGATTCGTGGGTCGATATTAATACCCAGCGCAGCAATAAGGTGGTGGCTGAGGCATTAATCAATAGCACCATTGACGGTTTGGCGGGTTACCGTGTTCAGGCTGAAAAAAAGTTGGGTGCTAGCCGTATCGATTTTTTGCTGGAGAAAACCGTAGACGGGGTTGATGAGCGGGTGTGGCTCGAAGTGAAGAATGTCACCTTGATGGGCAGTGAGGTGTGTGCCTGTTTTCCCGATGCCGTTACCGAGCGCGGCCGACGCCATCTTGTTGAGTTGATGGCCGCTAAAGAGCACGGTGACCGCGCGGTGATCCTGTTTTTGATCCAACGCAGTGAAGCCAAATTATTTTCCCCCGCTGCCGATATTGATCCCGCCTATGCTGAGCAGTTGACGTTAGCCCTTGATGCTGGCGTTGAAGCTTACGCCTGCCGCACTGAAACAACCGAGTTTGAAACACAGATCGTTGAACGTCTTCCGGTGGTGGTTTAATGCTGCGCGCCGTTGGCTTAGTCACCGAATATAATCCGTTTCATAACGGTCATCGCTATCATGCTCAGCAAGCGCGAAAGGTTAGCGGTGCTGAGGTGGTGGTGGCGGTGATGAGTGGCCACTTTTTACAACGTGGCGAACCCGCACTCGTCGATAAATGGACACGCGCCCAGATGGCCTTGCGCTGCGGTGTCGATGTAGTGATTGAACTGCCGTTCCCCTTCGCCTGTAACAGTGCACCGCACTTTGCCGATGGTGCCATTCAAATTCTCGATCTGTTTCGTCCCCACATCCATAGCGTGTGTTTTGGTAGCGAAAGTGGTGATTTAGAGCAGCTGAAACCGCTTGCCAAAGCGATGGCAGGCTACGACTCAGCTGATGCCGACCATCATGCGCGCAGCGGGAAAACCTTTCCCCAAGCACGAGCGGCCGCTCTTGCCGATCAGGGTTTTGATCCAGAGTTGCTCGATCAACCGAATAATATTCTCTCCTTGGCCTATCTCCGTGCCATTGACCAACGCAATAGCTCCTTGGAAGCACTGACCATTAAGCGCATCGGTGCCGGGTATCATGATCTTCAGCCTGTCAATGACATCGCCAGTGCCACAGCCTTGCGCCAGCGACTTTACGCGGGCGAGGCGGTGCAGCCATTTCTGCCCGCAGCAGCGCATGAGTTGTTGGCGCAAGCCGTTGAGCAAGAGATGGTCGNNGAGCTGTTTAGATCAACGTCGTGCTCCTAGCGATGGTTACCAGATGGAACCCGGTTTAGAGCAGCGAATTTTTCAAGCCGCTTTGGCTGCTAATGATTACGAACAATTGGTCGATGAAGTTAAAGCCCGACACCTTACCCGTACCCGTGTTCAACGGTTGTTGTGCTATCAACTTTTTGCTCTCCGTTCACAGGAGATGGCCAACGCTCTTGCCCGGCCGATCCCCTATTTGCAGCTCCTCGGTGCTACGCAAAAAGGTGAACGGTTTTTGAGCCAATGTCGTAAAGAGTTGTCCCTACCGTTAGTGACCAATCAATCACGCATTCAGTCGTTGCTTAATCGGCACTATGGTCGTGATGGTGAAGCGCGTCTGCACGCGCAGTGGATGGTGGATTTAGAGGATCAGGTGACGCGGTTTTATACCCTGTTGTTGCCGGGGTGGGGAGGTCAGTCACGGCAATGGAATTATTATCGGTCGCCGTTGCGTGAGTTGTAGAATATGGTGCTGTTTCAGCAATATCGCCACGTTAACTGTGGCAGTCTTGTTTTTGCTTAGCCATCTAATTCATTTTTGCGAGACCATCAGGATTGATGATGGAGGAGAATACAGATATGTCAGGCAGTATTTCAGGGACACAACTAAACGCAGCGGTGTCGACCGATGGTTGTGTGCTACTGGAGTGGGGGGCGGCAAGTGCTACCATAGCAAAAAGCACCACCCTGTTGCAGCAGGATATTTTTGCTGCGTATGACTCTGCAACGATTGATTGGCTCCTCTACGTGGGATTTGCCGACCCCGCTGTTTCTTTATCGCCTACCCTTGATTTTTGGCGGCGTTTTAGCGCCCTTTTTGTTCATCAACTGCGTTTGACCCCCGATTTGGAAACGGATCGCCAGCAGGTACAAATTTCTCCCCCCGAATCACAATTGACCGAATTGCTGCAGTTATTACCGGCGATGGCGGGGGGGGAATATGTAACCACTGAGCTTCTGTGTTCACGGTGGATACACCTCAATACAACCTTTGCAACGCAAATTGCCGCTTTCACGGGAACCGTTGCCGAATTTATCCAGCGTTTTTCCCCTTCCAGTCACTTGGTGGGACGGATCTATTTCCATCTCGTAGAAAACAAGGATGGCGAGCTCCCTTTTGCCTTTTTGGCGACCTATTCAACCAAAATGGGAACACAGGGGCAATCAAAGCATCTCCCCCTTAAATATGCGTTGCAGGAATATCAAGACGATAACGATAAGTTGCTCGACCTGTTGGTGACCGTCCATGCCGCAGCACGAGATAGCGAGTTGATTGCTGCGCTGCTGGAAAGTAACGAATTGTTTTATCCGCTGGCATGGAGTAGCAGCGAAGCACATACCTTTTTGCAAGAGGTGTCCGGGTACGAAGAGGCGGGGATCTTGTGCCGGATACCAGACTGGTGGCAGAGTAAGGGGGCAAAAATCAGTGTGAGTGCCAGTATTGGCGAGAATCCCCCCCCCATGGTGGGGATGACGGCATTGCTCGATTTTACCCCGCGTCTTATGGTGGGAGATGAGGAGATCTCGGCTGACGAGGTGCGTCGCTTGCTCGATGAGGTTAATGGCTTAGCCTTTATCAAGAATAAATGGGTGGCGGTTGATCACGATAAGCTAGCGCAAACGTTGGCCGTATATGAAAATGCCAGAAAGATCGCTGCGCGTGATGGCTTGACGTTAGCCGAAGCGATGCGCTTGCAGTTGCGCCCCGAAACCATGTTAGCCCATAGCGAAGATGGCGCTATTTTGGCGGTGGAGAACGGCGAGTGGCTGCAAACGCTATTTGCCAGAATGGACAACCCCTCGCTGTTACCGCCAGTGGCAACCGATAGCTCCTTTAAAGCTGAACTGCGTCCCTATCAACACGATGGGCTGCGCTGGTTGTGTGGACAGCATGGCTTTGGTTTTGGTTGTTGTCTGGCCGATGATATGGGGCTAGGTAAAACCGTTCAGGTGATCGCTTTTTTGAACACCCTCTCTAATGGAAAAAAAACGGGGGAAGATCTTCATCCATCGTTGCTGGTTATTCCAGCGTCACTGCTGTCAAACTGGGATCAGGAGATTAAGCGTTTCTGGCCGCAAATGAAGGTTTTTATGGCTCACCCCGCTATGCACAAGGGGCACAGGGTGGTGGCGCCAAGTAAAGATGCTCTGGCTAAACTCGATCTTGTCATCACCACCTATGCTTTAGTGCAACGCTATGAGTGGTTGCAGCAGCGCCACTGGCACTATGTGATTCTTGACGAAGCGCAGGCGATTAAAAATCCGCGCACCAAGCAGACGCTGGCGGTGAAGAATATCTCTGCCGTCAATCGCATTGCCATGACCGGTACTCCAGTGGAAAATCGTTTGAGCGATCTGTGGTCGCTGTTCGATTTTATCAATCCTGGTTTGCTCGGCACAGCCAAGGAGTTTACCACTTTCACCAAAGGTTTGGCTGATCATCCCGATGGTTACGGGCGCTTGCGGCGCATGATCTCGCCGTTTATTTTGCGACGTTTAAAAAGTGACAAGTCGATCATCAGTGATCTGCCCGATAAAGTGGAGATGAAGAGCTGGGCAACCTTGAGCAAAAAACAGGCGGTGATCTATCAACAATTGGTAGATGGTATAACGGAGCAGTTGGAACAGAGTGATGGCATCCAGCGTAAGGGGATGATTCTCGCAGCGTTGACGAAATTCAAGCAGATATGTAATCATCCCGACCAATATACTGGTGTAGACGGTTACACTGAAAATGATAGTGGCAAGTTTGGCCGCTTGCGCGAGATTTGTACCACCATTCATGAAAAACGGGAAAGGGTGTTGATTTTTACCCAGTTTAAAGAGATAACCGAACCGTTAGCCCGTTTTTTAGAGACGGTGTTTGTCCAGCCCGGTCTCATTATCCACGGTAGTATTGCCGTGGGAAAACGCAAAAAGATCATAGAACAGTTTCAAGGTGATGCTTATATCCCGTTTATGGTGCTGTCATTGAAAGCGGGTGGAGTGGGACTTAATCTCACCAAGGCCAATCACGTTATCCATTTTGATCGTTGGTGGAATCCTGCGGTGGAAAATCAAGCGACTGATCGCGCTTTTCGTATTGGTCAGCACAAAGCGGTGATGGTACATAAATTTGTCACCAAAGGAACCATTGAAGAGAAGATTGATGCGATGCTAACCAAAAAAGGTGAACTCGCTGCCGATGTGGTGGCTGCCAGTGGCGAAACATGGCTTACTGAGATGGATAATAGCCAACTCACCGAGATGTTTACTTTGACGAAATAACCATTTAGCATAATGGGCTCGCAATCCCCATATCAAGGGACGCATCAAGCCCATCCGTGGGGCTTATTGTCGCCGTCCATGGCGACAAATACCCTTGCTATGGGGATCACGAGCCCAGCAAGTGGGTGTTGAATAGTTATGACTAAATAAGAGAGATTTAAGTATGAGGTATGGAGATTATCCCCCTTATGTCAGCGTCGCCGAAAAAAGAGCTAATGCTGAAAAAAAGATTAAACAGCTACGCAAAAAGAATCCAAACTTGCGCCCGGTAATCCACGAAGGGCGCAGCCTAGCGCGAACTTGGTGGGGTAAATCGTGGAATAAAAACCTCGAACGCTATGCCGATTACAGCAATCGAATTGAGCGCGGGCGTAGCTATGTTCGTCATATGGCCGTTGTTGATCTGCAAATAGTGGCTGGTAAAGTAACCGCGCTGGTTCAAGGCTCCCGAGGCAAACCGTATCAAATCGCGATAACTATTGATAAGATGCCACCGCAACATTGGCACAAAATCAAATTAGAATGTCAGTCAAAACTTTCATCGCTACCCGATCTGCTCGCGGGTAAATTCCCCAAAGAGTTGCAAGAGATGTTGATGCTGCAAGGGGAAGGGCTTTTTCCAACGCCCAAGGAGATCAATTTTGAGTGTAATTGTCCCGATTGGGCTGATATGTGCAAGCATATAGCCGCTGTGCTCTATGGCGTCGGTGCGCGTCTTGATGAAGATCCGGCATTGTTCTTTACGTTACGCCAAGTGGATGTGCAGGATCTGATCGGCCAAGCGGTGCATGATAAAACCGCCAGCATCCTCAAGGGCAAGAGTGCTGCCGGTCGCAACGTTATTGCCGATGATAAACTGGCAGATGTGTTTGGTATCGACATGGATGATTTTGATATTGTCGTGCCGGTGAAGGCCAAGCCCAGCGTGAAAGCTACGGCAAAAACTAAAGAGGTAATAAAAGGTAACAAGGGGCGTGTCGCTAAAAAAAATACCCCGACAACGACCGGGAAAACCACGGCGATTGCAGTCGTTTCTAACCGTCTTGAGGGGGGTCTCAGCGGTCTAAGTATTAAAGAACTACAGCAGCTTACCGATTTTACTGCCAGTAAGCTCTACGCTGTTTTGTATCGATTAAAGCAGCAGGGCAAGGTAGAAAATGTGCGCCGTGGGGTTTATCGCTTGGTTGTCGGTGAGAATTAGCACCATGAAATGAATGAAACAAGACGGCTGGCGAATGTAAATATGTAAACTGCGACTACGGCAGTTTCAAAAGCAGAAGCAGAGCATCGCTGCTAATTGCGGTACACCTCTTTGCGATGCCCTACACGCAATACCAAGACAACAAGTTTGTCATCTTGGTGTTCACAGATTATGCGGTAATCTGCGACACGATACTTCCAAAAACCAGAAAGTTCGTTTCTCAAGGGAGCACCCAGCTCGCTAGGTGCAACTGTCACTTTTTCTTTGAGGTAAGAAACTATTTTTCGTCGCACTTGTGGATCAAGCTTTTTAAGCTGCTTAATTGATGTTTTTGAAAACTCAATCTGCCAGCCCAAGTTCAGCCTCCACCTCTGCTAGGGTAAAAGTATCCTCTTTTCCAGTGCGGATTCTATCCGCCACCTTTTCCGCGAGATACAAATCCTCAAGGTCATCTAAGTGTTCAAGGATCGCCTCACGCGCATAAAAAGTCTTTGTCCGTCCTGTAGCCTTTGCTAGTGCGTTAAGTCGATTCTCGATATCTTCCGGCAATCTGATCGCAAGCATAATTTCCTCCTTTTCAGTTAGCTATACAAGTATAACAAATCAATAGGGAGAATCGCTAGAAAATTCAACTCAAGTTTATTATGATTGAAATATTGTGGTTATCGTAGCAGTGCGACTGACAATTGCGGGGTCATGTTTTGCAAACTTTTGGATGACGCTAAAAGTATGGCGACGGTCGGGGGCGCAACCCCGAATTACTTCAGTCGATGATTGTTGTTATCCTCCTGTCGATGAGTGATCATATTCCACAACCTTTTAAACTTTAAGATCAAGTTCGTGAGGTCTCGCCCTCACACTGCGACGTACTTTTTTTGACTGGCCCCAAAAAAGTAAGCAAAAAATGGCCTTGAAGTTCACGCCTGCAGCGGGCCGCACTCTACCTACAATGAATCTGTTTCCCTCTTACATGTCAGCGCAGTTTGTCGGCCTTTAGGCCTCCAAGTCGGTGTTCTTTCGTTGATCTGGTATAGAGGTTTTTGTTTAGCGTGGTTCTCCATTTTTTCCCTAGTTTGATTCGTTGTGTGCGGCGCAGCTTTAACCACTATAGGTCTGAACGTAACTGTCTTAACATCTTGACATTCAAGGACTTGATCTATAATTTGATATTGGGGTTTGTCAATTTTCGTTTTGCAATAAAGGAGTTGTTTTGAAGAAGTTAATAGGTGCTTGTTTCATTGCTGGAGTATTTTTGGCGACTAATTTATTTGCGCACGAAGGAAGTCGGAACTGGACACACCCTCTAAAGACATGGGGAGATTGGCATTGGCATACGCCACGAGGTGATGTAAAGCAAGCTGCAAGACCCATCACTTGTAAAAATGGTCGACAAGGCTATTTGTATTTAAAGAACAAGAAACATTTTGCTACAACATCAGAGTATAAAAAAGTTACGGGTACATTTCCTTATGGTCCGGAAGGAATGTTGACCGCAACTTATAATTTTTGTAACCACCCTAATTATTAATATTGAAACCATCAGAGTCTGTCAACGGCTTGGTAAGGTAGTTTCAATATTAAACTCAGAAAAAAGAAGCCCCGCTAGCAATCTAGCGGGGCTTCTTTTATTTAGGCATGAACTCTAGTGATGAATGATATTCGGCAACTCATTCTCATCATCCTCTTTAATAGGAAAATGAGGTGTAAGCAGCTCACCACATTGGCCAATCGCATCGCACAGAGCATCGCAGGCGTGATCACTGTGCAATCCTTTGGTGATGGTCTGTACTACGCTATCCCACTGTTGTTGCTCAACTTTGTCGTTGATGCCGCGATCAGCGAGGATTTGTACCCGTCGTTCAAATAGGCAGATAATGATCAGTATCCCTGTTTCGTCACGGGTATGATGCAAACCGTGGCGAGTGAAGGATGAATGAGCTATTTCATCGACACATTCATTGATCTCGTTGTGAGAGATCACGCGCCGTAGCAAGCTAGGGCTGTTATTGATGATAAAGCTACTGATAAAGTAACTGCCAACGAGGATGAGGGCCAGAGCCCAGAAGGGCAGCTGTGGAAACCACCACACTGTCATGCTTGCCGTTGGTAGAGTGCATAAGGCACAAAAGCGGCTGCGGCTACCTTGATAGTCATCGGCTTGAGCCAGAATAAGGGGAACGATTTCGCCACTGGTATTTTTTTCGGCCTGTGTGACCGCGTCTTCAATGCGTTGTTGTTCTTGTTGACTGAATGCTTTCATTGTTATGCTCTCTTATCTCGTAGGGTGTCTAAGGGGATGGCAAACATTATCGGCATTACCAGCCGCCCGATGAACCGCCGCCGCCGAAGCCGCCTCCGCCACCACTGAAGCCACCGCTTCCGCCGCCGAAACCACCACCGCCAA
>MAXR01000210.1:0-896 GCA_001751155.1 Desulfuromonadales bacterium C00003068
TTGCCGGTGTTCTGCTTCTGGTCGGTGCTATGATGGCCCTGTCCTTACGGCCGAAAAAAGGTGCAGTGCCGGTTTCCGAACCGATCTTTGTCGAAGAAGAGGACCTGGTCCTGCAGGAAGTCAGCGAATAATCCTCAACTGTTCAGTTGTTTCTTCAATTACTGCCAGCCCGCCAATGGTGGGCTGGCAGTAATATTGCGGGAGGTCTTATGCCTGGTTTTTCATCCTCCGTGTCTTCCTCGGAATTACCTAGTCCGGCACTTGCGGCTCTCGCGCTATCCCTGACCATTTACCTGCTCAGTCTTTTAGGTTCCTATCGACCTCCGGCACTGCTGACCGGCATTATCCTTGTCTGCGGCGCGGTGGTGCAACTTATATACGCCCTCTACAGCCAGCAACGGGGAAATTCACGGACGGCGGCGATCTTACTTCCCTTCGGGATCTTCTGGTTGTCGCTGGTCAGCTATAATGTGTTTCCTGAGCTCGGCCTTGGTCGCCATCCTAACGCCATCACTATGTTTTCCTACCTCAGCCTCTGGGGATTTTTTGTTGTAATTCTGTTTCTCGGCAGTTTCCGGAGCAGTTTTGCTATGCAGATTCTCTTCGGATCGCTGGTGTTCTCGCTACTGTCATTAGCGATGAATCACCTTCGTGATGATCAGGTTTTCCTGTTTATTGGTTGTCTCTGCGGGTTTTTTTCCTCTTTGACTGCGGTATATATCGCTGTGGCCCAAACGGTCAACCAGCGCCAGCAGTGTGATATGCTGCCTCTGGGTCATCGGGACGGCATGGTCGAAGAGAGTCATGATTGACAAGCTTGTCAAAGGTGCCCTTTTCAGCTACTTTGCAAAGGGTGGCAGACGGTTGTTGTTAATCTTTCTGCTGGCAGAGATGTC
>MAXR01000210.1:930-1800 GCA_001751155.1 Desulfuromonadales bacterium C00003068
ATGTTATTATGGCGTTTTGTTGGCAGCAGGCGTTGTCGACACAGATGTTATGCCCCAGTTTGTGGTTACGGCGGTGATTTTTCTCTCTTCCGGTCGGCTGCTACGCGGTGTGTCCCGCAGTAGGCCCAAAAAAAAGCGCGATGGAGAAAAGCCACGAAAGGAGCCAAACTGGACGCTGCTCGCTCAGATTTTGAATTGGGTGATGGCTTTACTGATTATCTGTGCCCTCGGCCTGTGGGTTATGAAACCGGTCGGTGTGTCCTTTTTGGAGATGTTCGGTTTCAAGTAGGCCTGTTTGTCGCGTTGCTACGGTTCAGTATCTCCTCTTTTTACAGATTATGTTTTTTCATTGTCCGATAGGTTGTCGCCAAGTTCATTCGCATCCGTGCGGCAGTTTCCTCAACGTTCCCTCCAGTCATTTCTTCCTTGCTTGCCCCCCCCCTCCAAGATGTTGCAATTTACAAACAATCGAAAATGGACAGCCTGCTGCAGGTTCTGGCCCAAGAAGATCTTGTCTCCATTGGATGAAATTCGTCTCGGTTTCAACCCCTTTTATGCCACTTCTTAATCGCCACACAAGGTATTTCATGATGGCGTCGCAAAAAGTCCGTCCTACGGTGTTGCAGCGCTTTTTCAGGACTTCGACATANNACTACGCCTTGTAGGTCGAAATTTTTGCTTAGCCATCTGCTGATTTTTTGCGAAAGCATCATTTCATAACTATTTAGTTTCCGTCCGGAAACTCCGGATGGAAACTATTTAAGGGCTGCCTTGGTCCGATCTCCGTGGGAGTTTTTGCAATTATGCGAAAATATCTTCAGGGTTTGCATAATTGCAAATGGCATTTGCGGGCCCTGCTAGGCTTGTCAG
>MAXR01000210.1:1875-2042 GCA_001751155.1 Desulfuromonadales bacterium C00003068
AGTTTTTGCAACGCTGCAAAAAGCAATTTGGACGGTTTGGGGGGCGAGGCCTGTGGTTTGTCGTAACTATTTGAAAAAATTGGGCAGTTAAATATTTATAGAGCTTTGGTATGGGCCTTGCTAGAACCCTAGCCCGAAAGTTACTCCTTTCAGGCATGGAGTTGCGG
>MAXR01000211.1 GCA_001751155.1 Desulfuromonadales bacterium C00003068
GTGAGCGAAACCGCGGTGATTTCATCCCAGCAGGGTGATCTTTCTGATGCGATCTATTCAAGTAGTGCTGAAAGTACCGGTGCTACAGGTGAAATTGCAGATAATTCGCAGACCATTCAAGCGAGTACCTCTGAGCAGCTTGATCAGGCTCGGAGCTCGTTGGGACGGCTTCAGCAAGCCACTGAGCATATTGCTGAGGTCGATTCCACTTTGAACAATTTTGTCAAAACCGTAGAAGGGTTAGATGAAAAATCGAAGGGGATTGAACAGATTGTCGGTCTGATCCAAGGTATTTCAAATCAAACGGGCTTGTTAGCCCTTAACGCGGCTGTTGAAGCGGCTCGCGCCGGCGAGGCTGGACGAGGTTTCGCTGTGGTTGCTGAAGAGGTTAAGAATCTCTCCACTCAGGTAAGTGATGCCACCAATAATATCTCGGTCACTCTTCACGATATGATTGAAGGGGTGAAGCAGACCCAAAAAGGTACGGCCATTATTTCGGAGCATATTATATCGACCAAAGAGGTGGTTGAAGATTCCTGCACCCAATTCACTGAGATGGTCAGCGATTTTGAAAAAACCCATGATAGCCTGCATCGAATCAGTGCTTCGGTTGAGGAACTCTCAGCGGCATCGACGATGGTGCATCAGAATATTAGTCAGGTGAAGCAACTCAGCGCTACCGTCGCTCAGGCGATGGGCGATGCGACCGAGTTTACCAATGATTTGAATGCGACGACTCAGTTGATGCAGGAAACGGTGTCAAATTTTAAGGTCGGACGTGGTAACTTTGAGCAGACGCTTGAACTCGCTCGTCGTGTCAGGGATCAGTTGCAACTGAGGATTAGTGACTACGCGGCGAAGGGGTTAAATGTCTTTGATGACAATTACCGACCCATCCCAGGGAGCAACCCAGTTAAATATTCGACGGCTTACGATAATGTCTTTGAGCAACAGTTGCAATCAACATATGATGAAGTTGTTAGCCTCGCCAATGGTGGGTTGTTTTGTCTGTGTGTCGATAGAAATGGTTACGCGCCCACCCATAACAGTTTTTATTCGCAGCGATTAACGGGAAATCCTGAGCAAGATCTGGTTAATAGTCGTGATAAGCGGATGTTTGATGACCCTGTTGGTCTGACTGCGGCGCGAAATCAAAAAAGTTTTGTCTTGCAAACCTATTGCCGCGATACGGGGCAGGTGGTCAGTGACTTATCACTGCCAATCATGATAAATGGGCGACATTGGGGCGGCTTTCGCGTCGGACTCGATCCGCAAGGATTACTTGATCGCTAGAGATATCGTTAAGTGGATGCAGTTGAAAAAAGGGGGGGCGTCCTATTAGGAGTGCACCCCCTTTTAGCTTTTATAGCATTGCACTTGGTTGCGGCCTTTGTTTTTAGCAATGTACATCGCTTCATCGGCTCGACTTAAGATCAGTTGGTAGATCTCATCGATCTGTGGAGTCATACAGCAGACACCAATGCTGATTGTCACGACCTTTGCGGTATCTGAATAAAGGTGCGGGATTGCCAACCCTTCGATCTCAGCGCGGAGTTTATTTGCCATCGTCTGCGCATCACACAGTTCGGTTTCAGGAAGTAGGCAGACAAACTCTTCGCCGCCAAAGCGGGCAACAAGATCACGTGAACGGCGTAGGTGATGTTCAAGGGCTTTTGATACGGTGCGCAGACAATGGTCACCTTCTATATGACCATAGTTATCGTTGTAGTTTTTAAAACTGTCGATGTCGATCATCAGTACCGATAGTTTTCTTTTTTCGCGAATTGCAGCGTTCCATTCAAGTTCGAGTATTGAATCAAAATGACGCCGATTAGAGATCCCAGTCACGCCATCTTGTTGACACAACAGTTGCAGTGACTGTTGTGCTTCGATGCGTTCAAGAATCTCCTGCTCGAGTTGGTTGTTGACACGACTTAGTTCAACAGTTCGTTGTTCGACACGTTGTTCCAGCTCAGCATGAAGCCGGTTTACGCGCTGTAAAATGACACCCAAGCCAAAGTACAAAACACACATGGCAATAATGATAATGATTGTACTAAGGATCGCTCCGCGGGTAACGGTTTGAACGATATTGTAGTGCTGCGTTGTCATCTCTTTTACTGAGACGATAAAACCAATCTGTTTACCGAGGTAATTGAAGATTGAAACGGGTGGGTATTTTATATAGTGTTGATCTAAGTGGGATAGTTGCTCGCCGCTTGCTGCCAACAAAAGCTTTTCACTCAATTGTGCCTCATTAAATGATGACCCGATGCTGGCCATTAAGGTCATGTTGCTGAATGAGTTGCGATTTTCTTTTTGTTCCGTACTCAAATTGTCATTGAAAACGAAAATCCCACTATCAACCTCGTACATCTCTTTTGCTTGCACTAAGGCCCGTAGTGGTTTCACCACTAAGACAATCGTACCAATATATTCTTGGTTTGCGTAAACAGGGTGACTAAAGCGGTGAGCGAGTCCACCGCGAGCCAGTGTTAATCCACCCATTGGTATTCGTTCGGTTATGCAGTCAAGAGCAAACGGAACATCTGAAACATTGTCTGGAGGCGATTTGGGTTTTGCGCTACGTAAGAAAACTGTACCATCAGCATTAATAAATGAGATCGAATAGAAAAAACAATCCTCTTTCTCAAGGGTTTTGATTTTGTCTTTAAGGGCTAATTGTAGCGCATTAAGATCTTGTTGAGCGAAAGCAGTTATAACTTTGTTGTTTGTTTTGACAAACCCTTTTACGCGTGAACTGTAACGTTCCTGAGTCTCTTGGGCTTCGCGTTCAATGGTTTTCTTGAGAGAGGTCGTTACATTGGCAAGCGTGTTTTTGTGCCTTTGCAGGTGCTCATGCAAATATAAATAACCTAATCCATGTAGCAATATAACTACCTGAATAAAGATCAAAAACATTATTTTTTTACGCACATCCCATTTTTTCATGGGGTAAATTACCATGGGAACATTAATGTATACAAGTGAATTGATTAGTTTGGTTTGTTGACTCGTATTGTGCCGCAATTATGGTGTATGTGAGGAGTCTGGTGATTAAAATGCAACAAAGCCGATCCGGGGAGGCTCCGAATCGGCTTTGTGTTTTATATATTTTAGGAAGAAAGGAGGTTCAAGTCTCGCCTGCCACAACAAGATTTGATAGTTATGACTATAGCCAGTGCTGGCAACCTTTAATACCGTAACACCCGTATTTGTTTGACACCTGAACCACAATCTTTACCTGTGCATCTGCACAGTAGTTAAATGTCGCTGCTTTTATTCTTTGGTTTTAGTAGTTTTGATAATTCGACAAGTTGAACAAATTCGGCTCGTTCACCTTGAAGGTCTGTGCCTTTGGCATTGCGAGCTGTTTGCGTAATCCAATCGAAATCGATACTCCCCTTAAAGGCTGAATCCTTTAGCAGCATGGCCCATGCTGCAACGGCAGCGGCAAAGCGTTGATTTTCGCTCGACTGATCAAATGGGATGACTTGTTTATCGACAACAAAGGATAGCAGTTCACTGGTGTCGGAGGTTGGTGCTTTATAGCGGTATTTAACATAGGCGAGCTCATTGCCCGCGGCTAAACTGGTGTGGGTCTGTTGTTGATAGCGCAGTGAGTCGCTGTTGTCACTGGAACCTAATTGTGGAATGATTTCATACAGAGCTGTGACGGTGTGGCCAGCTCCCATATCTCCTGCATCTTTACTGTCATCGGCAAAATCTTCATTGTTTAGTAAACGGTTTTCGTAACCGATGAGGCGGTAGGCTTTAACCTGTGCAGGGTTGAACTCAACCTGAAGTTTTACATCCTTGGCGACGGTAACGAGGGTTGCTCCAGCTTGAGTAACGAGAACTTTTTTTGCTTCAAGTAGATTGTCGATATAGGCATAGTTGCCATTACCGTGGTCTGCCAACGCTTCACTGGTGACATCGTCGTAATTCAACATGCCAAAGCCGAGAACGGTTAAGTAGATCCCTTTTTCCCTTTTTTTGCTGATTAAGCGAACCAAAGCATCTTCACTGGTGAGGCCAACGTTGAAATCGCCGTCAGTGGCGAGGATTATACGGTTGTTGCCCCCCTCAATAAAGTTTTTTTCAGCCAATTCGTAGGCGAGTTCAATCCCCTCACTACCTGCTGTCGCACCACCAGATTCTAGTTTGTCGAGAGCGGCAAGAATTGTTTGTTTGTCGCTGGCTGTTGTTGGTGGCAGAATCATCCCCGACGCCCCAGCATAAACGACAATGGAGATACGGTCTTTGGCCGACATCACCTCGGTTAACAATTTGAGCGATCGTTTAACCAGTAAAAGGTCGTCATGCATGGAACCAGACACGTCGATGAGAAATACTAAGTTTGCCTGTGGTGCCTGGCTCATGTCAATTTTCTTGGCTTGGAGTCCAATGTGGAGTAGTTGGTGTTCACTGTTCCACGGACATTCACTGAGCTCTTGATATACGGCAACGGGGGTACCATCTTGCGGCTGAGGATAATCGTAGCTGAAGTAGTTGATCATCTCTTCAACGCGAACTGCCCCAGCAACAGGATAGCTGTCGTCACGAAGCATACGGCGAACATTTGAGTACGAGGCGGTATCAACATCTGCTGAAAATGTCGATAACGGCGAAGTGAGCGAATCTTTGAAGCTGTTCTCAGCGAGGTAGGAATAGGTCTCGGTGTTGAGATCAGGTGCCATGATTATGCCTGAACGACTCATCTTCATGTAGGAAACGGGGGCACTTACTTCTGTTTGGATTGCAGACAAATAGTTGGTATTGGTGCCGATGGTTTCTCCACAGCCGCTCAAGTTGAAGGCAATTGTGAGAATAGAAAAGAGGAGGAAAGCTCTAGATAGGGTGTTTTTTTTACAAATAGATTTAGTTACTTTAGTAAAATAAAGCATGAAACTCTCCAATTTAAAAGTGGAAGATTAGTTTCTTCGTTGTGTGGTTTTTATTGCTATTTGACAATCTTAGTATTGGTGACTTGAGCGCGTAGGTTCTTGAGCGTATTAAGAGGACCAATGCCTGTTGTAATAGTTGTATTACTTTGTCCTGCAAGTTGCCGCGATAATTGTTGTTGAACACGACGTGTTTTACCGTTTTGGTCGGTAAATTGAATGACAATGAGCGTATTTTCTATTGTAAGGGTGGTGGTGTTGATGATTTGGAGTTGTAGGGTATCGTAACGATCCCGCAGTAGTTTTACGTGAATGTAGTTGTGCGGATTGTCGGGAAGATCCAATTGAATTAAGGCGCGGTTAGCTTCCTTGCCCGCTGTAGAATTTGAGCCAGCTGCTGCGCTGAAATAACTTTTTGCACCGCTGCGATCGCCTTGAACGAGAGCCATTTGGCCTAAGGCATTGAGTGCTGGCGCGGTCGGAAGTAGGTCAAGACTCTTCTTGAGGTCACTATTGGCTTGGGTCGTTTGATTTAATTCCAGATTCGCTAGACCGCGTTGGAGATAATAGTGGAAATAGTTGTTGTTGTGCTGTAACGCTCGATTGTAGTTAATAATGGCATCGTGATAGTGCTGTTGTTTAAAACGAATGTCGCCACGCAGGGAATGAAATAGGGCTTCGCGTGGTTGGAGTCTAAGCGCTTTTTTGGCCAAGGCCAGAGACAGAGCTGTGTCGCCATCGTTAAGGGCTTTGCGGCCGGCGTCAAATGCTTGGTAGGCATCTTGGTCATTGCGTAACGGAGACAGGGCCGCCAGGTAGCGATCGCGACCGATCTCGCCGCCAGCAGGTAGGCTCGCGGCAGTTTTGCGGTTGGCCTCGACGCGTTCCAGTGATGGCGGATGGCTGGCAAACAAGCCGTTGATCCACCCTGATTCACGCCCTTCGGAGAGGCGGACAAATGTCTGTTGGAGTTCGATAGCAGCTTGCGGATCGTAACCCGCTTTAGCCATATACTTCATGCCATAAAAATCGGATTCAAGTTCCGCTGCACGGCTGTATTTTGTGGTAATCAGTTGCGCAGCAACTCCTGCACCGCCTACAGCAAGACCCGAGTACTCGCTGTTTTGTGATGCCATCCCCGCGGCTAAAACGACCCCTTGCAGCAGGATGCCTCGCTCCATCCCCTTCGCACCGTGACGGGCCGCAGCGTGGATGATTTCATGGCTGAGAACTGCGGCAAGTTCAGCTTCACTGTTGAGCTCTGTTAGCAGGCCACGGTTTATGGCGATTTTGCCACCCGGTAGCGCCCAGGCATTGGGGGTCGAATCATTAATCACGTTGAATTCGTATGGTAGTTGACGATCGCTGACCGCCGCTAGTCGGTTGCCAACCTGTTGCACATACTGAACCACCTCGGGGTTGACGTTATAATCGCCACCTTGCATCTGCCTGCTGGGTAGATATTGCTTATTGCCAGTGCTGATTTCAGCCGCTTCAGACATCAGTGCAATTTCGTTTTTACCCGTGACGGGATTAACCGCACAACCGCTAAGAGTTAGACATAGAATGAGGCATGGAATGATCAGGTTAACTAGCATCGCTTTTAACTCGTTTCAAATAATGAATAATTACTGTTTTCTGGCAGGACCGTTTCTTTAGCGGGAAGAGGTTGGCCGAAATGATACCCTTGACCGTAGTCACAGCCGAGCTCAGTTATTGTTTTTAGAATTGCCTCATCACTAACATACTCGGCGATGACCTTCATCCCACCTTGGTGAGCGTAATCAATCAAGGTTTTGACGAGAATTCTTGTTTTATCATCCTGATTGATTTTGCTAATTAGTGATCCATCAATTTTCACAAATGAAGCTGGAAATTCTGATAAATAGGAGAAGTTGGCGTAACCGCTGCCGAAGTCATCAATCGCAATGGTCATGCCGTGGTCGCGGAGCAATTGTAAAACGTTGAGGGCGAGATCATAGTTTTGCACATTTTCTGTTTCGACTACCTCAAGAATAATACGGTTAGTTACCCCATATCTTTTTGCCGTCGTTACAATAAACTCAACGGTACTGCTACGTAATAAATCATCTAGAGCGAGGTTGACAGAGAAATTATCTGTTCGGGTACTGAAGAAACAACAGGCTTGTTCAACCATTGATCGTGTCATCTCTGGGTAATAGCGGGTCTGTTCTAGTATCGGAAGGAATGTCCCAGGTGGAACCGCATTGCCTTCTTCGTCGATGAGACGCATGAGGGCTTCGTATTTTTCGACAATACCATTTTCTAGATTAATGATGGGTTGGTAGAAAGGGACGAGACGTTGTTCCTTGATTGCTGTTTGAACTTGATTGATCCAGTAGGTACGACTTTTTTCTCGGCCACCCTCTTGACTGGCGGTATAGATCTCTAAAACTTTGTTATCCTTCTTCGCCTGCAGAAGCGCCGTGTCAGCACAGTTAATAAGGTTGTCCTCGTTGCATGCGACACCGATAACGAGAGTTAAATTGAATGTTTCACCGTTCTCAGTTATTACAGGATTTTCAAGAAGGCGCTTGAGAAATTGATGGCAATGAACATTGAGTTGTTCGATGTTGCCGAGGGACAACACGGCAAAAATGTCACTATGCAGGCGATATAACCGGCAGTTCTTGTTGGCAAAGAAATCGATCATATGATCGCTCACGTAGCGCAACACCATGTCGCCACCATCAATGCTGAGGTGGCTGTTGATGCCATGAAAGTCATCAATGTCCAGCAAGGCAAGGCACATTGAATCTGTGTCAATATTGAGGTCTTCGATGAGCTGGTGGCGTGTATTTAACGTGGTGAGGCTGTCTGTGGCAAAAATTGATTTGATCTCATCGCGCTTTTCTAGCAGCTCGGTAATGTCATAGCGAGCGGCAATATACTCTTCGATCTCCCCTTGGTCATTTGTGAGCGGTGAAATGACCGTGTCGACATAAAATGAACCACCGTCTTTTGATCTGTTTTTATTGATTCCTCGCCATGTTTTACCGGCCTTAATGAGTTTCCACATCTCGCTAAAAACGGTTTTTGGCACGCTTGGATGACGAATGGTGCTGTGCGGTTGGCCGATGAGTTCATCTTTGCTATAGCCAGAAACGGCACAAAATCCGTCGTTAACATACGTTATCGTGCCATGAGGGTCGCTTTTTGAGACCAGGCAGATTTCATCGATCACCTGTTTGTATTGTTCGAGATTGCGTAAATGAGCCGCTCGTTTTGCTTCAAGGCAGTGAACGTGGCGGTTGGTATAGGTGGCAATTGCCAGCCCAGCAAGGAGGTTGATCGCAATAACAATGTAGCCAATTTGCATACGGTGCTGCGTGTGTTCGAGTAGTTGAGCTTGGCCATCCTGAATCGTGTTGTCAAGCTCACTGGTGTAGAAACCGGTGCCGATTGTCCAGCCCCAATAGGGGGCAGGGGTGACAAAGGCAATTTTATCTTCAATGGTATTGTTATGCGCAGGATTAAACAGTTGAAATTGGTGAAACCCACCGCCTTTAAGGGAGAGTTCGATAAGTTTCGCTGTGATAGGGCGCATCGTGCCAGTCATTGGTAGTGGGCTAAGGTCGTCGTTGATACTGGGAGACAGCGCGCCAATCATCAACGGTTTTGCTTGCTTGTTTAGAACAAAAAAGTAACCAGAATCATCTGTGCCAAATCGTACTTGAGCCAGTCGCTTGAGAAAGCGTGATTGCAGAGTCTTTTCTATCTCCAGAGTTGAAAAGGCAATAATGATCCGCCAATGATTCGTCATGGAGGTTCGATCTAAAATGCGTAGTTTTAGTTTGAGGTGAGCATCGTTCTGTTGTGAAGGGATGGTTATGGTAATTGGGTTATTTATGGGCGGTGTCGCTTGATTCGCTAGTTGTTGCTGAATTTGTTCTGCCTTGACACGCGCGGGCATATTGTAGTGCTCTAATTGGCGTGATTCGCTATCGTAAATGAGATTGTTGTTGTCATCAAATATGAAGATAATCTCTTGTTCAGCGAAGCCAATATTGTCGATCGCATGTTTGATCGCCACAGCTTGTTGTGTGGTCGATGTGTTGTTAGATTCAATGGCGCCAACAACAATGTGCTGCAATGTTGTGGCATGGAGGGAGAGATGGAAATCCGCATCTTTTTCGAAGTCATGGTAGCGATGTCTTAGGGTGTTTACGACACGGTTTGTTTCATTCTGAATTGTTTTTTTGTAGGTGGCAATGTAGTCCGCTTTGAGTTTGCACGCTTGTTGCTCGTAATTGTGATGAGGAAGGTAGATAAAGAAATAGCTGACACTGATAGCGAGCAGAATGCCTGTTGTTAGCGTCGCTAGAATATTAAATCGTGTGATCGATGTCATTTCTGTAGTCAACTCTCTTTTTAAGTTTTGCCGCTATCCTGCATCAGTGGGTCCAAGGCGGATAAAGAATGCAAGTGCTTGGATTGCATAAGTGTTGTTAAAATCTTTGGTGATTTAATGACTTGTGCTGTTTGCCGTCGGGCGGCTCACTGATTCAGGGC
>MAXR01000212.1 GCA_001751155.1 Desulfuromonadales bacterium C00003068
CAATCTCAAAGGATATTCTTCCTGGTATTTATTCGATCACCTTAGGGACGCCAAAGCAGCCATCGACCTCATTGGGCGCATTAGCCAAGGCCTTTTCAGCTCCGAGCGATACCGTGACTTCATCACAACGGAAAGCATTTTCCAACGGCACAGCGTGGGCCATCGGTGTGATGCCATCGGTATCTAATTCGTTCAACAGTTCCACATGACCTAAGACGGCATCCATCTGGCCAAGGATTGTTTCCATCTCCTCTTCACTCAGAGCCAAACGGGACAATCGTGCCACTTTTTCAACCTCAGCGCGGGTTATTTTCATCGATGTTCCTCCTGAAACGTATTCAAAGCGATCACTGTCGCTAGCGTAGCGTAAATGCAATAACGAAATCGTTAAGATGACCCTGTTAAATAGCACATTTCAAGGGGTCGGTTCAACGCTATTGCTCACTAACAACAAAAGCCACGATCCTAAGACCGTGGCTTTTGTTGTTGATACACTAAAAATACACCGAACTCACTTGATGAGAGGGCGAATTACCAACCAATCTGTACTGGTGCGGACGGTGACACACGTTGACTCGCAGGGGCAATCCCTCTCGACTCAACTTTAAACTGAGCTAACATACCGCGTAATTGCTCCGCTTGGCTCGACAACTCTTCGGCTGCGGCAGCGCACTCTTCGGCACTAGCAGTATTTTGTTGGGTCACTGTATCGATTTGGCTCAAACCAATATTGACCTGAGAGATCCCTTCAGACTGCTCATTGGCTGAAGTGGAGATCTCCGAAACAAGATCAGACATCTTAGTAATAGAGGTCATGATCTCCTGTAGTGAACTCGATGTTCGTTCGGCAATCTTGGTACCATTCTTCGCCTTAACAACCGATCCCTCAATCAGCGAGGCGGTCTCTTGGGCGGCCTTGGCGCTTCGCGCAGCAAGATTACGCACCTCTTCAGCAACCACTGCAAACCCTTTGCCATGTTGACCAGCACGCGCTGCTTCGACTGCGGCGTTGAGAGCTAATAAGTTGGTCTGAAAGGCGATCTCATCAATAACTTTAATGATTTTTGAGATCCCCTGCCCAGCGGCGTTGATCTCACCCATCGCGCCAACCATATCAGACATATTGCTATTGCCCTCTTCAGCTGAATGGATGGCATCCCTTGATAAGGTTAACGCAACATTGGTGTTTTCAGCACTCTGCTTTGTTTGCGATTCGATCTGTGCCATCGAACTGGTGATCTCTTCCATCGACGCCGCTTGCTCTGTTGCCCCCTGAGAGAGCGATTGGCTGACATCAGACACCTGCGCCGAACCTGACACGATTTGACTACTGGCTTCGCTCACTTCATTGACAAGGCCACCCAGTTCGGTCACCATATGTTGCAACGCACCACCAAACTCATCATGATCAGAAGCGAGATGAACCTTGACGGTTAAATCGCCATCAGCAATCGCCTGTGCTAACGTCACGTTCTCAGCTAAACTGTCGCTCATGGAGTTGAGTGCCTTAGATAGGTCTCCCATCTCATCATTACGATCAATTTGCAGACGCTGACTCAAATCACCCTTAGCAATAGCTGTGGTAACCGCTACCGCTTGTTGCAACGGGGTGGTGAAAGAGCTGGTGACAACAAAAACAATGCTACCAATAAGGACCAACAAGAACAAAGCACCGAGCAACGCATCGCGCTTCATGGTATTGATAGATTGTTCACCTGTAGTTTGAATGCCTTTCAGACTTGCAAGAGTTTGGGACACATCTTGTAGCATCAGCAACACACCAGCCTGCTTGCCAGAGTAGTCGTTAATAGGAAAAACACTTACATAAGCATTGTCAATCTGCTGCGACACAAGACCTCTTGAACCCAGATCAAGGAGGCTGGAGCTAGCAACAGCACCTGTTTGTGCTGAACCGGTCGTCGCGCACAAAACATAACGACCATCAAGGACAGGAAACTTTACACTATCCTGTAATTTCGTCGCAATCGGCAACAGATCAGCATTCATATAAACAGCATAATTTTGCGCATCGGAAGTCTTCGAAATTTCAATTAACGCATTGAACGGTAGTAATATTTCAGCAGAGCCAAGATGATTGCCCTGAGCATCAGCAATCGCTGTTACCCCACGAATAGCAAAACCACCACGGCCTACTTCGATCCCCTTTAACGGGCCATGCAAGCCTTGGTTGATTTCGACCACGGTACGACGAAAATCACGCAGATCATCAGAGACATCTATCTTTTTGCCATCACGCTTGGTCTGCCAGCCGTCACGCCACAACCGAGCCAAGCTTCGACCAGTAGGCAAATGAAAATGGAGTTTTAACTCTTTAACACCTGTAACTGTTTTATATCGTTCCATGACAGGATTAAAGATCTGGCGTAAATTTTCACGGGCCTGCTGGGAAAAAAGATCACTTTCAACATCCAAATCACCCTGATGCGCTAACTGGTAAGCCTCTAGCACCCCAGGAATATTAGATAAAACGACTGCTTGCTCTAAGGCTTTATTTCCCATTCGTTGGATATTACCATTAATATCTTGGACTTTTGCTGCGGTGTTCTCTTCAAGAGCGCGGTTCATGATATTCTGAGTGGTCGTCAACTGGTCAGCAACCAGCGCACTTACCCCACCATTTAACGCCCAAACACCCAGAATTGAAACGAGAATCAATACAACAAAAACGGGTAACAATAATTTTGTACGAATTTTTCTTATGTGCATAAAGCAACCTCCACACCCTAGAGTTATCTGACAGCGCAAGCAATATCTAAACAAGTCCGTTTATTAGTCAAGTATTTACATCATTAACATTAATCTATCTGTAGCGAATATTAAAGTCGAAACAGGACCGCGATTTGAGCGAAAAACGAAACGCCCAGCCAGTAAGGATTTACGGCTGGGCGTTTCATATTATAAAAAACACTTCTTACGATTAAGGTAATTTATTCCACATGGGCCACCAAGAATCACACGCCACGGATCACGACATGATCAACATATTCACCCGCGATCTCGGCAAAATGATTCAGCACTGCCTCTGAATGAGGTAAGCAGTTTTGCATCTCCTCTGCCAGCGCATGAGTAGAGACAAACTGCTGCAACACCCAGCTCGGCTGCCCTGTTAATATTTCGCCAATGGAACGAATGTCAGCCTCTTCAACTAACCCGGGAGCGCAGGTAGTACGGAACTCCACTTCAATGGTCGCCTGAAGCAATAAGTCGATACTCTGTTGAACCCTCGCACCATCGATCGGCACAGTATGAAGCTCCCCATAACGCGGCAGCGCTGTTTTAATATCCAGACCAACAAAATCAACCAACTTGTGGGTTAGCAGCTGCGCTAAAACCTTTGGTCGCAAACCATTGGTATCTAACTTAACCTGCAAGCCCATTTTCTTAATCTGCGCCAAAAATTCTGGCAGATCGGGATCAAGGGTCGGCTCGCCACCAGAAATCACCACGCCATCAATAAAACCTTGGCGTGTATTTAACTGTGCGAGGATATCAACGGTTGGCAGATCAGGATACAGATGTGGTGTTTCCACCAACGAGGCGTTGTGGCAATAAGGGCAGCGCAGATTGCAACCACCATAAAAAACAAGGGAAGCAACCCGCCCGGGAAAATCGAGCAGGCTGGTTCCCTGAAAACCTTTTATTGACATAAGGACTTATTTCTCAGCATTACCATGATCGACAACATATTCACGCCGCTGGGCAAACTCTTCCTGCTTGCCTTTGTTCCATTGCTGAACAGGGCGAAAGAATCCACATACACGGGAATATACTTCTGTTTTTTTCTGACATTTACTCGACATGATTGATCTCCTTCAAAAGTTAACCTCTACAATGAGAGGGATAATCAAAATTGAACTACGCAGCTTTGTCGTCGTGATCGTGAGGACAGGCAAAATGTTCCCCGGCAATATAGCCGTGCTCAGGACAAATGGTAAATGTTGGGCTAAGGGTAAAATAGGGCAGACGAAAATTCTCGGCAATCCGCCGCACTAACAACCGAGCGCTCTGCCAGTCTTCAAGCTTTTCACCTAAAAAGCCGTGAAACACTGTGCCGCCCGTATATTTAGTTTGCAGACCATCCTGATGTTGAAGTGCCTGAAAAATATCATCCGTGCTGCCGACAGGCAACTGGGTTGAATTAGTGTAAAAAGGTTGATCATCTCCAGCAGTAATAATATCCGGGAAGCTTTGTCGATCCCGCTGAGCCAAACGAAAGCTGGTTCCCTCGGCAGGAGTGGCTTCTAAGTTGTACAATTGACCACTCTCTTCCTGAAAAGCCTCAAGCTGCTTACGCATGAAGTCCAAAGTCTCTTCAGCAAATTTCGCCCCAGCGAGAGTATCAATTCCTTCACCAATCAAATTCAAGGATGCTTCGTTCATCCCAATTAGACCGATGGTGGAGAAGTGGTTATCCCAATAACGACCACTGCGTTGATGAATCGCACTGAGATAGTAACGACTATAGGGATACAGGCCTTCGTCAGTAAAACGTTCTAACTGCTTGCGCTTAATATCTAACGACTCAGCAGCGATCACCATCAACTCAGAGATTCTTGCATTGAAGCCCTCTTGATCCTCGGCAACATATGCCGCACGGGGAAGATTGATGGTCACTACCCCCGTTGACCCAGTCAGCGGATTTGAACCAAACAAACCGCCGCCACGACGACGCAATTCACGATTATCAAGACGAAGGCGACAACACATGGAACGCGCATCTTCAGGATCCATATCGGAGTTAATAAAATTACTAAAATAGGGCGTGCCGTACTTTGCTGTCATCTCCCAGACAAACTTTAAGCGATCACTGTCCCAATCGAGATCGGAGGTGATGTTATAGGTTGGGATCGGGAAGGTGAAAATTCGCCCCGATGAATCACCATCCATCATCACTTCGCAAAAGGCGCGATTAAACAGATCCATCTCCAGCTGGAAATCACCGTAGGTGTCATCTGTTAGCTCACCACCAACCACCACCGCTTCGTGGGCCACATTGCGTGGCGGCGTCAAGTCGAGGGTAA
>MAXR01000213.1:0-1967 GCA_001751155.1 Desulfuromonadales bacterium C00003068
GATGTCGATAGTCGCCTGTACTACGCCTTTTTAGAGAAAAAAGGGCTGTGGGATGCGGTGGATGTGCGCTTAGGACGGCAATTCATCTCGACCAGCGCTGGAGCCTCGATCATGGATGGCCTCCATCTGACCTATCACGATCTCGGTCCCTTTGATGTCACCCTGTTCGGCGGCGGCGATGTTGCCTACTACGAAGGCTACAATGCTGAAGACTTGATTGGTGGCATTGAGTTAAGCGGCACCTTTTTCAATGGCCTGCAACTGGGCGTCTCCTATCTACAAAAATGGGATCAAAGCGAACTGGCCAACGAACTGATCGGCCTCGATCTCGACTACGACTGGAACCAGACGCTGCACCTGTACAGCGAAACTCAGTTCGACTATCTGTCTAACTCGGTCAGTTACTTCCTCGGTGGCATCCGTTATCACAAAAATGCCAACTGGTCGTTACGAGGCGAATATCTCTACTCGCTGCCGGTATTTTCATCGACATCGATCTACTCGGTCTTTGCCGTCAACGAATATCAAGAGATCTTCGTCGAAGCGGATTGCCGCCTCGGCCATGGCCTGCGTAGTTTTATCAACTATAGCCGTGAGATCTATCAGGAAGATACCGACGCCGATGTCATCGAAGCGGGGATTGAAAAGATCCGCACCGGCCGCTATTCCGGTTATCTATCCGGTATCTGGCGTAGTGATCCCGATGGTCAGGATCTGGCCGGTTTTAAGATCTACGGCTCTGCCGTCATCTGCCGCAGATTCCAGTGTGGAGCTGGCCTCAATCTCGATGTTTTAGAGCGCTACATCGATGACAATGAAGATGATACCACCAGTTCCCGGGCTTGGGTCGATGGTACTGTCACCATCAGTCGCACCATCAATATTCAAGCGAAGCTTGAGCGTGTTGAAAGCGATCTGTGGGATGAATATTACCGTGGCCGCGTTCGCCTCAACGTCCGCTTCTAGGAGGGAATTACACTATGAATCGATTGACCCTATTATTACTTGTCGGCCTGACATTTTTTACCTTCTCCACCGTCAATGCCGAGCAATTTAACCACGGCGAGCATCTAAGCTATCTCGATGGCGAACCGTGTCTAACCTGTCATGTCGACGATGCCGAGAGCATCCGTCCTGACACCGCCACCTGCCTTGAATGTCACGAAGCAGAGCTGATTGACGATGTTACCTTTGCAGGTCTGACCAGTCACACGACCAACTGGGCGCTAAGTCACCGTACTGCGGCCAAAGGCTCCGCCATGAATTGCGCCGCCTGCCACCAGCAGGACGACTGTCTGGAATGCCACAGCACCGGCTTTGCCGACGAGATGGGATCACCAGCCAACAGCCTCACCAACGTTCACCGCAGTGATTTTTCCGTCACTCACCCCATTGAGGCGCGCACCAACCCACAACGTTGTGCCAGTTGTCACGAAAACCGCTTCTGTGTTGAATGTCATGATTCGTTCAACTCAGCGGATCTGGCCCTTAAATCTCACCGGCGCACATTTAGTGAGATCTCTGGCAATACCATTGCTCACGAAAACTTCGACGACAGCCAGTGTCAGACCTGCCATACCGATTCGGTGCTGCCGAGCCACCAATGGTCGAACAGCCATGCCCGCGAGGCGCGTAAAAATCTAGCGACTTGCCAAGCCTGTCATCCCGAAGGACAGGTCTGCCTCAAGTGTCACAGCGCCATCAGCGGCCTCGGCATCAATCCCCATCCAAAAGATTGGAACAATATGGATGGCCGCTACTATCGTGCCAGCAACGGTCGTACCTGTCGTCAGTGCCATTAGTTTAACGACACTAAGCACCTGATTCCCAAAGCCCACCCGTAACGGTGGGCTTTTTTGGGTTAATGGGTTGATCCTTATCAGTCAAACGTCAAACACGACCAATAAACGGTTTGCCGTCTCGGTAGAATAGCATCTGGAACAGCTTTTCAACTCAGCTTGTGTCCA
>MAXR01000213.1:2028-7130 GCA_001751155.1 Desulfuromonadales bacterium C00003068
CTGATTGAAAATAAGGTTTTCCCGCAACCAATATCGGGATATCCCTGATAGCTCTTTTTTTCACACAGAGTAAGTTGGTGTTAGCAGACTGTCGAACTTAACATGGACCTACTACGAAATAGCCTGACTTGGCCCATATCTCCGATAATCTTCGACAAATAGGCCAGCTATTCGCTCTCAAATTCTCGAAAATCTGGTCTCAAGCAGCCTATTTCTCGCTACGGCCCGTCAAGCCCGACAGACTGCTAGTAACAAATTTATGCACCAAACCATTTGCCGATCCGCAGAACGACCACCGGAGAGAATTTCCTTATCCGACACGGAGTTTCTGCTCCTCTCATCCAAGAGAGATTTTGCACCATCCACGTAAGAAGGAGGTAACATGCGTAGTTCAATTGTCCGGACACTCCAGCTCGCACTGATTGTCCTGCTGACCCTGGCCCTTGTCGCCTGTGGTTCAAGTAAAGGTTCTAGTGGTACCGATTCAAGCGGTGCCATTGAACAACCGACCGATAGTGTTGCAGAAAACAAAACCTGCCTGGCCTGCCACGCCAGTCAAGCCGCTCTCGATACGAAGCTTGTCATTGACCGTGATAGTCTTATCGACCGCGATCGTCTCAGCGAGTTGCGTGACACCGCCTCCGCCATCGAATGGGGTGAGCTCGAAGAAGATGCCATGAGCGAAGCCGAGCACGCTGAGCTTGGAACTCTGGCTGCTGCTGCGGCAGTAGAAGATCGCGCCAACGGTCTACTCGTTGAAGCAGAAGTGATGGGAACCCACGGTAAACTGGCCTGTGTTGAGTGCCACACTAACAGCGACGAAACAATGAACGATTGGCACCCTGCGATCACCAGCAATCCCACTGCTGACGGTGGGGACGTGTGTGCTAGCTGCCATGGCACCAAACTGGTTGAAAACTTCAAGGCATCCATCCACTTTACCCTCAGCGGTATTGCTAATGGGGCTTGTAAGCGTTTGAAGCCTTTGACTGATATTGATCCTGATGCTGCGCAAGCAGCATTTGATGGTTACTTCACCAGTCCAGACACTGGCTGTATGGCTTGCCATGCTACCTGTGGTTCCTGTCACGTTTCTAGCCCATTAATTCAAGACGTTGATCCTGGCGGTTTGATGGAAAATCACCGTTTTGTATCAGAGCCAGAATCAGAATTGACTTGCATGAAGTGTCACTGGGAAAATGGAGAAGGCTGGGAGGCAATGGACGTTCACGCCACCAACATCGGCATGGAGTGTACCAACTGCCACACCGCTATTGAAGAAGTTCACGGCCGCGATATTGAGGACATGACAATCGGCCCCCTCTATTACAAGGGCCCTACCACTACTGAGACTGGTCCAGTGGAGGCATCACTGACAACAGTACTGCAAACCTCCTGTGCCGACTGCCATGAAACGCCACATGCTGGTGTGACAGGTGGAGCCGTTCTCGATCTGAATCATATGGATTCACTCGATTGCTTCGCTTGCCATACTCAGCCTTACTACAACTGTGTTGGCTGCCACGCTGTATCTGGTGAACCAGAAGATATGATTGAGTATGTCAAACTTGGGCTGACGGTTAAAGGCGAGCCGACTAGCAAACTCGGTCTGTTGACCCATATCGGTACAGCAACCGCTATTGAGGGCTATGCAATTCCTGCCGATAACAGTGATCCACAGTGGAAATCAGCTTGGGCTGCTTCTTCAGCGATGCACCTCATCGATAGAAAACCTTTGATCAACGAAACTGCTAAAATCAGCGGGTCCATGTGTGACAATTGTCACAGTGTTGAAGGTGCTGATACCTTCCTTAAGGCTACCGACCTTGATGCTGGCGGTACCGATCCTGTTGACGACCTGAATTGGGTTGTTCCTGTAGATCGGTTACCTGAAGTACATTAAGTCATAACGTACTTGTACCAATTCCCCTCTATCTATCATTGAAAGAGGGGATTTTTTTTAAGTGGTTTACCGACAACAGTTGATGAAGGTTAATAAGACAGTGGTTTACTCTCAAAATATTATGGTAAATAATGATCAATTATAGATAATTGCCTGATTTTGCAATGGGAGAGATGACCATGGACGTTTTTCAGTGGGATAAGAACTTTGAAACGGGTTTGACCGAAGTGGATAAGCAACATCATCACTTGGTGAACGTCACCAATGATTTTGGTGTACTGATTGCTCAGGATGAGGTGGACTTCGATGATCTCGAAAAGATATTCAATGAGCTAGCGTCCTATACTCAATACCATTTTGCCGAAGAAGAAAAGTTGATGGCAGAGATGGCTGTCGATAAACGGCATGTCGAATATCACGAGCGGGAACATTATGGTTTTTTACAAGATGTTATGGAGCTTCATCAAGAGATGGCATCTGGTGATCAGAAAGCCTCAGAGCATTTGTTGAATTTTTTGATGAGCTGGCTTGTTTACCATATTCTCGGTTCCGATATGAGCTTAGCGCGGCAAATTAATGCAGTGGCTAGCGGTAAGTCGGGCGCTGAAGCATACGATGCTGACGGGCAAGGGGGGAACCTCGGAACCAATCTGTTACTGAAATCGTTGAATAATCTTTTTCATCAGGTGTCAGAGCGAAATAAGGATCTGCGAGACTTGAACCGCAACTTGGAGGATAAAGTGGCGGCGCGGACGCAGGAATTATCGACGACGAATTATCGCTTGCAAGAACTGGCATCAACCGATGCGCTGACTGGATTAGCCAATCGGCGCCAGGCGATCCACTCATTGGAAAAACTGTGGCAGGAATCAGAAAACAACGCAACACCATTGTCCTGTGCGATGATTGATGCCGATGGCTTCAAGCAGATTAATGATCGCTATGGCCACCATGCAGGAGATTTGGTTTTACAGAGATTGGCGAAGGAGTTGACCTATGCAGTGAGAACCGATGATCTTGTTTGTCGTCTTGGTGGCGATGAATTTTTGATTCTCTGCCCCGCAACAGATCAACAGGGGGCGCTGTGTCTTGCCAACCAGATTCATGAACGGATCGCAGCTCTCACTGTCAACGCGGGTGATGGCGAATGGTGCGGAAGTATCAGTGTCGGTGTTGCCACGAAAAACAGTGTCATGCAACAGCCAGACGAATTGATTAAACTGGCTGACCGTGGTGTCTATGCCGCCAAGGAGGCAGGGCGCAACTGTGTGAAAAGGGTCGACTGATTTAAACATGGAACCACAATCCTTGCTAACGAACTAAACGGCCATGCTAAACCGTGAGCCAGTAGTCTTGCCAACGCTGATTACCCACCTCACGGCTCGATTCAGCCGGTGTTTGACATTGGCAACCCTGTGGCTGATCAAGGGTTTTTTGGTTCGGAATCAGTGCCAAGCATTGGCACGGTCGCTCAGCAACGGTTAAACTACAGCCGTCTACGGTATGAAACCCACAGCCTGAATTCAATGACAATGGCGCGGGGAGTGGTATTCCTGACATCCCCCACATCACCAGCCCCAGTTCTGGTAATCGCTCGGTCAACTGCTCAACGGTTAAATGCTTCCCCGCGAAAAATAGATCAAAAAAACGCTGTGGATCAAGCCAGATTCCGGGGCTCCCCTGACAACAGCGACCACCACATCTCTTGCACAGCAATAAATCCAACGACGTACTTTGTTCATAAACCATAGCTGAAACTCGCAAATGATAATCAGGGTTGAATGGTGGCGTGACCAATTTGAATCGGTCAGCACGACAAGGTCGTCACCATGGCACATATCTCTTTGTTTTGTTGGGATGATTGCTACTGTGAGTGGAAAATAACGGTGGCGACCGTTAGCAGGTTCCCTCGGCTTTTATTGGCGTTCTGTCGCAACAACGACAGTCCTTAGCTTTTACTCCAGCAATTATTTGCTAGAATGTAAACAGGCTCAACGGGTGAGCTTTCACGGTAAATCTGTCGTTGTTGACAGCAGAATAAATGGGGGAGGGCATGATGAAGGGGTATCGTATTCTGGTGCTGTTGGTTACGTTGATGGTGACACTGGTAGCAGTTCCAGCACAGGCTGATAGATTCAGTCAGGCTATTTCGGTGTTTAACAAATCTGAAGCGGTTCAACCGTTTTTCCAAAATGCCTACGGGTACGCTGTTTTTCCGCTGATCGGCAAGGGCGGTTTTGTCATCGGTGGCGCCTACGGCACTGGCCAAGTGTACCGTGATGGCAGGGTCACTGGAACAACATCGCTCATAAAAGCCACGATTGGTTTTCAACTTGGCGGTCAAGCTTTCAGCGAAATAATCTTTTTTCAGGACAAGCGGGCCTATAACGAATTTATCAGTGGAAACTTTGAATTTGATGCTGCAGCTTCTTTTGTTGTCGTCACAGCAGGTGTGCAGGCAAGGGCAGGCACTGAAGGTGTTTCTGCCAGCGCAACCGCGGGGCCGAAAACGGGCACGCAGGCAATCATACGTTATCAAAAAGGGCTGGCGGTCTTCATTCACGCCAAGGGTGGCTTGATGTACGAGGTGGCGATTGGTGGCCAAAAGTTTAGCTTTCAGGCGCTGTAGCCCCTCCTGGCACAATTCAGTTGAAATGAGTGGCCGAGTTACAACTTGACCGATTTTGAAATCGCCAACATCGGTAGTTTGCGTATTGTAAGAGATGATCACATTCGTATCCTCTGCACCTGTTGCAAACGCTACATGACTGTTCTCATCAAGGTAGGTCTCGGTTACCGAGTAACCGATGACATAGGCCGCAACCATCCGTTCATATACTTTCGGATGATCACTCATATAATCAGCTAATAGATTCAGCAACACATTTGAGCCTTGCGAATGTTCAGCCAAAAAAAACGGTCGGCCACCGTTGTAGTGATTAATATAGTAGTCGATTGCAGCAATGGCATCGTGGCTTGGAATGCCAGCTATCAACGCTTCACGTTCTGCTACGGTTGGTAAGGTCAGGGTGTATAGGGCATCTGCTTGTCGATAGTAGGGCGCAGAATAAAATCACAACCATGATAAGCAATGTTGTTTTTAGTTTCAAGCCATTGACCTCTTCTTTTCGGCCGGTACTATCTGATTGATGTCGCGAATTTTATGGCTTGGCCCAAGCCAAATAAGGATATGCAGCGA
>MAXR01000214.1 GCA_001751155.1 Desulfuromonadales bacterium C00003068
TCTAGTTTAATGCACCAATGGCACCAGTCCGAACCGCTAAAACTGACAAATATATATTTGTTTGTTTCGATCGCTTCAATTTTTGCTTGTTCTAAGTCTTCTATCCAAGTTAAATCACTCGCGAGGATAGAATTTGGGATTAATAGCAAGAACCCCAAACATATCAGTGTCAATTTTTTGTACATCTAATTCTCCTTTTGAAGGGTGTATGTATTTTTACAAACTCTTTGCTCAAAGTTCATCCGATCCTTTTGCTGCCATTGTTCGGTGGGTATCCCAATGGGGAGAATGATTTGTACTTTTTTCTCCGCAGGGATATTTAGTAGTTTTGCAACACTTTCAGCACGATTTTTTACGCGTAGCCAGCCGTCAATCCAAACGCTGGCATAGCCGAGAGCTGTAATGGCTAATAGCATGTTTTCCGTAGCTGCCGCACAGTCCTCAAGTTGAAAGTTGTAGCCTTCATATATTTGTTCTGGTTGATCATCAATGATGCAGGCAATCATGGCTGTTGCTTGGTTCATTGTTTTGTTGGCAGGATGGAGGGCATTAAGCTGTTTGATGATTTTTTGATCGTCAATGATGATAAATTGAGTTGTTTGTGCATTTTTTCCGGATGGTGCACAAATCCCTGCTTCGACAATCTTACGTAAATCGTGTTGTTTAACAGGTTGATTCGATAATGGTCCACGATAACTGTGTCTTTTTTTTATAACATCAAATAAATCCAAATTTCCCTCCATTTAAAAGCTAAATAGTAACATGGTTAGTTGTTACAATCGAATGGAGTTTTGATAGAAAAGAGGCTATCAACTGATAGCCTCTTTTTTAACTTACTGTTTGTTATAGTTTGTCCGCGTTTTTTGATAGGTAGTCGGCAACACCTGTGGGAGTGGCTGTCATGCCGCTATCACCTTTATTCCAGCCTGCGGGGCATACCTCACCGTATTCTTCAAAAAATTGCAAGGCATCAATCATGCGGATCATTTCGTCTATGTTACGACCAAGAGGCAGATTGTTAACGACCTGGTGTTGCACAATGCCTTTCTGGTCAATGATAAAAGATGCACGCAGGGCAACGCCCGCTTCGGGGTGTTCAATGCCGTACGATTGACAGATCTCATGCTTGATGTCTGACACCATAGGGAATTCAACTGGGCCGATTCCGCCGTCTTCTATCGCTGTGTTTCTCCATGCCAGATGGGTAAATTGTGAATCAACAGAGATCCCAACAACTTCAACGCCACGTTCTCTGAGTTGCTCAACTCGATGGTTGTGGGCAATGATCTCTGAAGGGCAGACAAAAGTGAAATCAAGGGGCCAGAAAAACAATATAATATATTTCCCCTTTAGGTCGCTGAGTTTAAAATCTGGCACGATAGAGCCATCGGCAAGTACGGCTGCTGAACAAAAATCTGGGGCTTCTTTTGCGACAAGTACGCTCATGTTGTTTCTCCTGTTCTTTGCACTCGTTTAGTGCGTTTATATGAATAGAAATCAGTTTATAATGCTAACGGCAATTACAAAAATAGCAACTATGACCAGAATGGTCAACAATTATAATTTATGACAGTTGAATCCAGTTGACCCAACTGCTCTGGAAGCCTACATTATTAATTCTAAAATTATTATCTCGAAGGACTTTTTATTATGGCAACAGAAATTATCACTCAGTCAACCGTCGATAAAGCAACTCAACTTGCAAGCCTGCGTTGTCTAAGTGGGCGTAAAAAATATCAATATCTCCTCAATGCAGCTAATAACGCTGACCTTGTGCAAAGTATTCCTGCTCAAGAGTTGTTTCTGTTGATTAAGGAGGTGGGGGTACTTGATGTGTCTGATTTGATCGGTTTAGCAACCCCTGAACAGGTCACGCTCTGTGTCGATATGGATTGTTGGAACGCGGACGAACTCGATTCAGATGAGTCTCTACAGTGGCTTCAGCTGTTACTGATACAAAATGAAGAGGCTTTTTTACGTCTTATTGATGGATTCGATTTCGAACTATTGGTGATGATGGTGAAACGGCAATTAACCATTTTAACGGGCTTAGAGTCACTGTGTGATGATGAAGATCTCATGGCGGAACGTAAGCGTTTTGATCAGGTCTATGATTGCGAGTATCGTAATGAGGAAGTCGCTAAGATTATGGATGCCTTTCAAGATATTCTATTTCGTGAGCGGCAAGAATTTTTCTTGAAATTGATGGAGGCAGTTCGCCATGAGTTTGATCTTGCGTTGCAAGAAGATGTTTTTGTTGCACGTAAGGGTCGCTTAGAGGACCTTGGTTTTGTTGAGTCTTTTGAAGCACGCTCACTCTATAGTTATATTGATCCCACAACATTTAATCCAGAGCATCATTCGAATGCGCAGTGTGTTTATGCAGATCGCGATACTGGTTTTGAACCACCAGCATTCATGTTAACCATTACTCAACCCCAAGACCTGCTGGGCGAGTTGTTGTCTGGTGGTGTGAGTTCACATCTCGGTCATGATTTGAGTTTTTTACTTAACAGAGCATTGAGTGCCGACAATGTTGATTTTGGCGATCCTGATCAGGTCCGTCAAACGATGGAAGGGGTGTACCATACTCTCAATATTGCTTTAGGCTATCTTTGCGGAGCTGATTTAGCTCAAGCTGAGACTCACTTAAATGGGGTGTATCTGCACCGACTCTACCAGCTTGGCTTTAGTTTAACGGTAGAGCAGCGCCGTCGTGCTGAAAAAATCAAAGCAGTGCCGATTGGTGCCTATCTTGATGGCCCAGACGCTGCATTAATTAGTGCCCTGTGTCAACCTAAACCGCAATTCTATTATGGCCTGATTGATCCAACTCGTGCAGATTCACGCGCTTTTCATTCGTGGGCAGAAGTTCAGCAGGTTCAAAATGAATTGGAATATATCGAGTTGTTGCAGACATTGTTTAGTGAACAAGGATTGTTTGCACTGCCTTCTCATGATGAATTAGATCTGGATGGTTGCTCTCCTGACCAGCCAAGTGAAGTGACCTTGTCAGAGTTGTTTCTGACCGCTCTTGCCAATCAGATCATGGGACGGGATTTTATTCCTCGGCCAATCTCTGCGGATGAATTATTAAGCTTGCAGCAAAAAATATCGCAAGAGGATGACACGTTTGAGTCGTTACGCCAACAGACCTGTGACTGGGTTGAGGGTCAATTCTCTGGGACAAAGTCGTTTGTCAATTTTTGTCTTGATATCTGGCAATACGAATTTAGCGGTTTAGAGGTTGATGAACTGAATGAGCAACACATTGGTGGTTTATTGATCCGCCTTTAAGACATCCTGATCGTAAGCATCGCTGATATTTATTATTTCGGCGGTGTTTATGATCTGTTCAACAATGCGCATCTTTTTTCCTGTTCCTGTTAAGTAGAAAAAGAGGTGTATCCGCCGTTGCTCTATCTCACCGTTATTTTCACCACAATGAAACCACGCCGCAAAAAATTGCAATTTAACACCTTGGCCTTTGAGGCTTTCACGCAGCTTATTCACCTTTTGTTTAACCCATAATTGCTCAGCTTCACAAAGATCGACGTTGAAAAAAGAGGGTGCTTTGCTGAGAATAATACGTTCACTTAATGCAAAATCACGGCAAAGTGTTTCGGTTGCCGCTTCTTGAAGTGATTCGGGTATAGCGACCTGGATAAATCGTGCTAACTGCTCATAAATTTCTTTTTGACTTAACGGGAAACGGAGCAGGCCTTCGTTGTGCCAAAATTGTTCGAGAGCCGCTAATCCGTGTGCCATGCTGCCGTAGTGTTGTTTTAATTGAGCGATGAAACGCTTACCACGGTTGCTATTCCAAGTAATATCGAGTAATCGACTAATTCCGCGTACACGTTCAAGGGCATTAAAGTCCATGTCTGGCGTGCTTACAGTCCGATACGGTGGGTTGGGATCAAATTGAAGCCCTAACTCTTGTGCTTGAAGGCGTAGTGGTGCACCAGGAAGAAGTTTAACGGTTTCGATTTGTAGATGTTGTGGATCGAGATCCATCACATGATCGATACCGTTAAGCATCTGGGTAAATGTTTCACCGGGTAAACCTGCGATCAGGTCTAAATGAAGGTGGATTTTGGTGTGTTTTAGTAAGAACCGGACGTTTTTTTCGAGTTGTTCGAGTGGAGCGTTGCGCTGGATTCTCTTAAGTGTTTCAGGCAGAACAGACTGTACACCGATCTCGAATTGAAACATATCCTCAGGAACTTGCTTGAGGAAGTTCAGCGTTTCGTTATTGAGAAGATGAGCGCCAATTTCAAAATGAATGTGACTACAGCGGTTGTGCTTTAAAATGAACTTAAACAGCCTCAGTGCTCGTTTAGGATCGTAATTGAAGGTGCGGTCGACCAGTTTTATCTTAGCCGTCTCATTCTCTAGTAGCCACAATAGATCACTCTCGATCCGTGCCATTGAAAAAGAACGAACGTTATCATCCAGTGCACTCATACAGAAAGAGCAACGGTATGGGCAACCTCGGCTGGTTTCGTAGTAAACAAATCCACGAGTACAATCCATACGTCCGTTCATGTAAGGTGATGGAATGCTATCGAGGTCAGTTAGTGTGGGGCTGTTTTCACCGTGAAGAAGGGTGTCATCCTTGCGCTGAGTTACGCGGGGGATGGTCGATATTTCACTCGCCGTATGCCACTGTTTGAGAAGATCGTGCAGGGGTTGTTCACCCTCTCCGCGAATGATGGCAGTAATACCCGAGTGCTCACGCCATAGATGATCATCGAGTTCAAAGCTAACTTCAGGGCCACCGAGAACGATGCGCTATTGCGGGTTGATCGCATGTAATGCGTCCACCACGTCAAGAGTCGCAGATCTATTCCAGATGTAAACTGAAAAGGCGATCACATCAGGTTTATGTCGCAG
>MAXR01000215.1 GCA_001751155.1 Desulfuromonadales bacterium C00003068
GTGTTGCTCCTTGATGGTGCGGTGGGAACCGTGTGGAAGATTAAGTAGGGTTTTTTTTTAACGATGAATAAAAGCCATCTTCTGAAATGATCAGGAGGTGGCTTTTATGTATAACCGTTTCACTAAAGAGGGTGGTCGTTTCGTCGTTGCATAATCAGTCTAACTGTAAAGCGATGCTTCGTGGAGGATTGGTATGAAAATAGAAGAAATAATGAGCACCAGGGTGGTCACTGTCGAATTAGATGATTCATTGTCAGTCGTGAAAGAGTTGTTCGATAAGACAGGTTTTCACCATTTGCTCGTTGTTGAAGATGATCGCTTGTGTGGGGTGATATCAGATCGTGATCTTTTAAAAGCTTTAAGTCCTGCTCTTGGTACCATTGCCGAAAAATTGAGTGATCGGGAGAATTTGAAGAAAAAAGTTCATCAAGTCATGTCGCGCAAACCTACCTGTTTGATGTTGGGTGCGACGGTTGTTGATGCTGTATCACTTTTTAATGCGAATACAGTCACTTGCATTCCCGTTATCGATATTCTTAGCCGTCCCGTAGGCATTGTGAGTTGGCGCGATATTATGAAACGCTTAATTCTGGATGACTGTGGTATTTGTATCAGACCGTTGGATGATGGGACTAAGTAGGTGTAACAACAGCAACAAAAATTCTGTGGTTGTTAAAACTAGATGTGGTGGCGGGGAAAATGATGGCGGGACTAGCTAACTCTCTAATTAACTGGTAGAATAAAATTATTGAGACAAGATTTGTTTTCACTGGATTACGTCGTTCTGGTCGTCAAATAGGCTTGTAGACGAGGAGATATCAACATGGATATCAGCTCCCAACAATCAAATACAGCACTATTGCTTCCGTCAGTTTCGGTTCAGCGGTATCAAAAACAAGCTCAAAATGGGATTGTTGATGGTACAACTTCTGGCTCAGCTGCAGCGGAAGGTGTTTCTTCGCAAGCTAAGACCGAGACGGTTGATCAGGTTCGTTTAAGTCCTGCTGCCCGTCAAGCCTATGAGGTTTCAAACGATCCCGCTAAATCGACCAACGCTGTTACAGAGCAACAGGCTGAAGGTGATGTTTCAGAAACTCCTACTGATCAACCCGTTACACCAAATCGTGCTGTGAGTGCGTATCAACAGCAGGCTAATGCCGCAGATGAGGATCAAGGACAAGATTCTGTACAGGCGAGCAGCGGGCAACCTGATTCAGTTCGTTTATCTCCTGAGGCACAACAGAAAGTAGTTGAACTCTCTCAGCGTGATCAAGAGGTTCAGGCTCATGAAGCCGCACATGCTGCGGTGGGTGGCCAGTATGCGGGAGCACCAAGTCTATCATATGAAACAGGGCCAGATGGGAAACGTTACGCCGTCTCAGGTGAAGTGAATATTGATGTCAGTGAAGTAGCTGGCGACCCCGCTGCAACAATGAAAAAAGCCGATGTAATTCGCTCGGCAGCGTTAGCCCCAGCACAGCCCTCGTCGCAAGATCGTAATGTTGCTGCCCGTGCTTCGCAAATGAAAGCAAAGGCTCAGGCCGAGTTGATGGCTGAAACGGCTGAGGCTGCGTCCAAGATCGTTGAAAGTTCTATCTCAGACGGTTCCGCGTCTGCCGTGGCCGATAACACAATCTTCGATGCCTCATCTGTTCGCTTCAGTGGTGCCATTGCTTAGTGGGGTGACCTGTTTTGCGAAAATATGATCCAATGATTTTGATCACGCGATTGACTAGCACGACATTCTTGTTGCTAACATTATTATGGATAGTTGTTCCAGCGTTTTGTTTTGCTCAACCTCAATCAACTCCTCCTGTATTGACTTCACCTGTCGTGATTGTTGGTGGCGATCTCGCTTATCCCCCCTATGAATTTGCCGATGAGGACGGTTTGCCGACCGGCTTCATTGTAGACCTCACCTATGCAATTGCCGAAGTGATGGGTTTTCAGGTGGAGATTCACCTTGGTGATTGGCATGATATGCGCCGCGCGTTGAAAGCAGGTGAGGTGGATATTTTGCAAGGGGTCGCCTATATCGAAGAGCGCCTCGAAGAGCTTGATTTTACCCCACCTCACAGTACTATCTATCAGTCTATCTGGACCCGAACTGGCGCACCGATTAAAACGTTACAGGACCTACGCGGTAAAGAGGTGATCGTGATGCGCGACAGCGTGATGCACGAGTTCATGATGGCTCAGATGCCAGAGGTGACGTTGATTATCACCAACTCTTTGGGAGATGCGTTACAATTGCTTGCGGCGGGGAAACACCACTGTGCTTTGGTGTCTAAGTTGCCGGGTGAGTATTTGAAGCGAGAGGCTAGGTTAACGAATATTCAACCCATTGCCAAGTCATTGGTGGAGCAACCCTATGGCTATGCGGTGCGTAAGGGTAATCATGCCTTAGTTGAACGTTTTAGTAATGGTCTGGTGATCCTCAAAGAGTCGGGACGCTACCAGCAGATCTACAACAAGTGGCTCGGAGTGCTGGAACCGCCCCGTCTGTCGTGGCGACGGGTGTTCGAATATAGTGCGTTAGTGGTCGTTCCGCTGTTGATGATTCTAGCAGGAACCGTATTGTGGTCGCGCACCCTCAAGATCAAGGTTGATGAGCGTACGGCGCAGTTATCGCAGGAAGTTAAAGAGCGTAAGCGCGCGGTTGAGGAGTTACAGCTGCGCCAAAAGCAGTTGTTGCAAGCCGACAAGATGACCTCATTGGGGATTCTTGTTTCTGGCGTTGCTCACGAGATTAATAATCCCAATGGGTTGATTACCCTAAATCTGCCACTGATCAGCCGTGCTTGGTCGGATGCTTTGCCTATTCTGGAACAACACTATGATAAGCATGGCGATTTTAAGCTCGGTTGGTTGAATTATTCTCGCATGCGCGATGAGATTCCCGAGTTACTGTCCGAGATGCAGGATTGTAGTCGCAGCATCAAAAGTATTGTCGAAGATCTGAAGGATTTTGCCCGTCGCGATGATGAGCCGGTGACCGAGAGCGTCGATGTCAATGCTGTGGTGGAAACGGCGAGCCGGTTGTTAGATAATCAGATTAAAAAAATGACCCGCCATTTTCATTTGCAACTGGCATCAACTTTGCCAATGGTCTATGGCCGCGCCCAGCGTTTAGAACAGGTCGTCATCAATCTGTTGCTCAACGCCTGTCAGGCTCTCGACCGCCCCGAACAAGGGATTTGGCTCTCTACCCGCTATAATGCGCAGGAGCACTCAGTGGTGATTGAGGTGCGCGACGAGGGCTGCGGTGTCGAGGAGAGTCAGTTGCCATTTATGATCGATCCGTTTTTTACCACCAAACGTGAGCAGGGTGGTACAGGTTTGGGCCTATCGGTATCGGCCGGTATTGTCGAAAATCATGGTGGCCGATTAGAGTTTGAGAGTACGGTTGGTGAGGGGTTGTGCGTCACCCTTTCGCTGCCCGAGGAGGGGGTGATTAATGAGTGAGAGTCTGTGTCCTGAGTTTAAAATTTTGCTGGTGGACGATGAACGCTCTTGGCTTAGGAGCCTGAGTATCACCCTAGAGGGGCCGGGCGGCTACAATAACCAACTCATGTGTAGCGATAGCCGACAGGTTTTGGATATCTTGTCGCGCGAAGACATTGGGTTGGTATTGCTCGACTTGACTATGCCTCATATTAGCGGCGAGTCGTTACTGGAAGAGATCGTAGCGAATCATCCACAGGTGACGGTGGTGGTGGTGAGTGGCATGAACCAGATCGAAACGGCGGTGCGCTGTTTAAAAATTGGTGCATTTGACTATCTCGTCAAGAGTGTTGATGAGGAGCAGTTACTCGATTGTGTTCACCGCGCTGTGCGAGTGGTGGAGTTGGAGCGTGAAAACCAGGCGTTAAGTCGCGGTTTATTGCATCAACAGTTACGTTATCCCGAGGCGTTTAGTTCTATTCTGACTCAGGATAGCAGCATGAAAGCGATCTTCCAGTATGTGGAGTCGGTGGCGGCAACGCGTCGGCCAATCCTGATTAGTGGTGAGAGTGGTGTCGGTAAGGAGTTGATTGCTGGAGCATTACACCAGATAAGTGGTCGTAGTGGCATGCTGGTCGCCGTGAACGTAGCAGGGCTAGATGATAATGTGTTTTCTGACACCCTGTTCGGTCATGTGCGCGGTGCGTTTACTGGGGCGGATACTGCGCGACCCGGGATGATCGAAAAAGCAGCTGGAGGAACCCTGTTTCTCGATGAGATTGGTGATTTAAGCATTGCCTCACAGGTAAAGCTACTTCGTTTGCTGCAAAGTGGCGAATACTATCCTTTAGGTAGTGATCAGTCCTGTCAAATGAAGGCGCGGGTTGTTGTTGCCACCCATCAAGACCTAATTGCGCGGCAAAATGATGGCCGTTTCCGGAAGGATCTTTATTACCGCTTGCGCACTCACCATGTAGAGATTATTCCACTGCGGAAACGGCGCGGCGATATCTCGCTGCTGTTTGGCTATTTCCTCGAAATGGCAGCCAAAGAGTTAGATGTCGAAGTGCCGTTGGTTCCCGATGGTCTCCTTGCTTTGCTCTCTAGTTATGATTTTCCGGGCAATGTACGTGAATTGAAGATGATTATTTACGATGCGTTGAGTGTAAGTCGCGGCGAAACACTATCGTTACAACCTTTTCAAAAAGCGCTGGGTGTCACCGCCGATGTGCCCGCAGGTCGCGGTGAATTGGATGAGATGTTGGCCGCACGGTTGTTCGGCATGTTAGATCAAATACCGACACTGTCCGAGGTTGGTTCTCTGTTGGTCGCTGAAGCGATGCAACGTTCACAAGGCAACCAAAGTGTTGCCGCACGTTTACTTGGTATTTCACAACCCGCATTAAGTAAGCGATTAAAAAATTCCCCAATCAATCCCCCATCTTAATCGTTGAGTCTTATAACTATAGTTATAGTGAATAGCTATGGTTATATGTCCCTTTAAATTCTGTATTTTCAGTAGGTTATCGGTTGTTAGGTCAAAAACTATAACTTTTATTATAGTTCCTTCGTGTGGTGTTTCTCGGTATTTCTCTCTTTTTGCTCTGTAAATACAGCATGTTATGTGAATCGCACAGACTTGGCACTTCCCTTGCTAATTAGTATTAATGTGCAACACTATAATGTGTCGCCTAGGGGGGATGTGATCTACATCCTGAGAGATTGAAATCACATATGGAGGAATACAGCATGAAGAAAACAGCACTATTTTTTGCCGTTATGGCCGTTTTTACTTTGATTGCAGCACCGGCATTTGCCGTTCGTTACGTCACCATTGGTACCGGTGGTGTCACTGGAGTGTATTATCCAACCGGTGGCGCGATCAGTAAGTTGGTGAATAAAAAACGTAAAGAATACAATTTGCGTATGACCGTCGAATCCACAGGTGGTTCGGTGTTTAATGTCAATGCTCTGATGAATGGCGACCTAGAGATGGGTGTCGTTCAGTCTGATCTGCAATATCAGGCGATGAAAGGGATCGGCGCTTGGGAGGGAGAGCCTCAGGAAAAACTTCGCGCGGTATTTTCGATCCATCCTGAAATTGTAACTATTATTGCAGCTGTTGATAGTCAAATCAATGGTATCGCTGACTTCAAAGGTAAAACCATCAATATCGGTGCTCCGGGCACTGGACAGCGGGTTAACGCCTTAGATTTGATCACTGCGGCAGGTCTTGATCCGAAGACAGACCTGCAAACTGAAGGGATTAAACCAGCAGAGTCTGCCAAAATGTTACAGGATGGCCGTATCGATGCGTTCTTCTACACAGTAGGCCACCCAAATGGCTCGATCAAAGAAGCGGTCGCTGGTGCGCGCAAGGTGGCGTTTGTCCCTGTTGAGCAAGCTCTTATCGACCAACTGGTTGCTGAGCAACCTTATTATGCTGCGGCCAACATCCCTGTTGCACCCTATGCCGGTGTTGCTAACAGCGAGCCAGTTCCTAGCTTTGGCGTTAAAGCAACAATCTGTAGCTCTGCCGATGTTCCTGACGATGTGATCTATACTATTACCAAAGAGGTGTTTGAAAACCTTGAGGTACTGAAAACACTTCACCCTGCTTTAGCGGGATTGACCAAAGAGAACATGCTACAAGGTCTGAGTGCTCCGCTCCACCCCGGTGCGTTGAAATATTATCGCGAAGCGGGCTTGATTAAGTAAACCACTTTTGCCGAGGTGGGGAGTTTAGTCCCCATCTCGGTGAATTGTGCTGCCAACGTAACTGCATTACGGTCAGGAGGTCTGATGAAAATAGCTGATAATCAACATGATGAAAAGATTGACCCTACAGTTTCAACTCAAGATGATGGAATTGCCGCAGCAAAGCGGATTCAGGAAGAGGAAGAACTTGGTATTCGCTACCTTCAGGGCTGGCAAAAGTTTCTCGTTCCGTCGATTGCTCTCATCTGGTCACTGTTTCAATTATCGTTATCGAGCTGGTTGTTGATCGATTCAACCTATATTCGTGCCATCCACCTGACCTTTGCATTACTTATTGTGTTTTTGTCCTACCCCATGTTCAAGCGCGATATTCATATTCCGGGCTTGCGTTGGTTGGGTGAAAAACATGGAATTCCGTGGCCCGACTTTATTTTAGCAGGTATCGCCGCCGCCGCTGCCCTCTATTTAGCGATTGACTACGAAGGGATTGCCAACCGGATCGGTCGCGCAAGCGATATGGATATTGTGGTTGGAGTTACCTTAGTCGTGATTCTGCTCGAAGCAGCGCGCCGGGTGATCGGTCCAGCATTACCTGTTATTGCTTCGATCTTTACCGCCTACGCGTTTTTCGGCCGCTATATGCCGGATTTTCTCGCCTTTAAAGGGGTGAGCTTGCCCCGTTACCTCAGTCAGATCACTTTATCGACAGAGGGGATCTATGGAATTCCTCTCGACGTATCAGCACGTATTGTCTTCCTGTTTGTGTTGTTTGGCGCGATGCTCGACAAGGCTGGAGCGGGTAAGTTTTTTATCGATGTCGCCATGAGTCTGTTGGGACGCTACAAAGGTGGTCCGGCTAAAGCAGCGGTGCTGTCGAGTGGTTTATCTGGACTGGTGTCTGGTTCGAGTATTGCCAACGTGGTGACCACGGGAACGTTTACCATTCCATTGATGAAAAAGGTGGGCTATCCCGCTCATAAGGCAGCGGCAGTTGAGGTCGCAGCAAGTACCAATGGTCAGCTAATGCCACCGATTATGGGGGCGGCAGCATTCATTATTGCCGAATATGTCAATGTTCCTTACCTCGATGTGGTCAAAGCCGCAACGGTTCCAGCCTTTGCCTCCTATGCGGCACTGTTTTATCTGACCCACCTCGAAGCGTGCAAGCTGGGGATGAAAGGGTTGGCTAAGGCCGACCTGCCCCGCTTTGTTTCCACTTTTATGAGTGGCTTACATTTCCTTATCCCGATTTTCGTTCTACTTTATGAGCTAATTATTCCCCGTCACTCACCCGATTTAGCCGCATTTCGAGCTATTGGCGTGTTGGCTATCTTGATGATATTGCAACGGCTGATTCCAGCGTGGCGCCAAGGGTTATCGAAACTTGGGGCAATAAAACTGGGCTGCGGTGAAGTTGTAGATGGCTTGATTGCCGGCGGGCGTAACATGGTCAGTGTCGCGGTGGCGACTGCCGCAGCTGGGATCATTGTCGGTGTTGTCACAATGGGCCTCGGTGGCTTGGTGACTGATATTATCGACCTACTCAGTGGTGGAAATCTGGTGTTGATGTTGGTGATCACCGCTATCGCTAGTTTGATTTTGGGGATGGGTCTGCCAACAACGGCCAATTACATCGTCATGGCATCGCTCACGGCACCAGCGTTGGTAGCCTTGGCTGACATGCAAGGGTTTGCCGTACCGTTGATCGCCGCTCACCTGTTTGTCTTTTATTTCGGTATTTTAGCCGATGATACTCCACCCGTTGGTTTGGCTGCCTATGCGGCTGCGGCGATTGGTGGTGCCGACCCGATCAAGACCGGCCTTCAAGGCTTTATGTACGATATCCGCACGGCCATCTTGCCGTTCATGTTTATCTTCAATACCGATATTTTATTGCTGGGAATCAGTAATCCGTTTCTGGCGGTCTATATCTTTATTATGACCTGTGTTGGCACCTTTGCCTTTGCAGCAGCGACGCAAGGGTGGTTTATCATGAAGAACAGTTGGTACGATACCCTGTTACTCATGCTGGTTTCGGCGATGATGTTCCGTCCTGACTTTTTTGCCCGAGTGGTTGGCATTGAGAACCATTATCTCGCCTACCTGTTTGGTGTGGCGTTATGGGGTGGTATCTATTTATTGCAAAAAATGCGTGGTGGTTCAACACCAGTTGCTACAGCGTAGGAGGAAATTATGTTGCCAGAGTATAAGACGATTTTACTTGCCATTGATCTGTCGGAGAATTCAGCCTTTGCATTGCGCCACGCGGTAGCCATTGGTCGCTGCCATAATGCGAAGGTTCATCTGCTCCATGTATTACCCGATGTCGAACCCGCTGTACTCAACTATGTGGCGACGGTGATGGGTGAGGGGCGCCTTGCCGATTATGAATTGCAACATAAAGAGGATATTCGCGATAAGGTGCGGGTATCGGTTCACCAGTTTGCCAAGAGTGAGTTGCTTAATAATCCTGAGTATCTTGCGCTGATCGATGATATTGAGGTTCATCATGGCAACCCAGCCTCCGTCGTGTTGGATGTTGCCGAACGTCTTGATGCCGATCTGATTGTTATCGGTAGTCACGGTAAAGGGCGGGTCAGCCATGCGTTTCTCGGTAGTATGGCCAAGCGCTTGCTGCGTAAATCGGTGCGGCCTGTACTGGTAATTCCTTTACAGGACTGATAAGAGAATGTGTCGGGGAGTGAATTACTCCCCTTCACCGACCATCTCACCAATGAGGTCATATTCGGTGGTGTCTGTTACTGTTATGGCAACGATGTCACCGATGTTGGGTTGCCCTGCAGTGATGTAGACGATGCCATCGACATCGGGAGCCTGTCCGCGACTGCGTCCTTGCAGAAGCAAGTCAGTCTCTTCACTAAACCCATCTACTAGCACATCAATCTCTTGACCGAGCAAGGCGTGATGTTTGGTGAGCGAAATCGTACTTTGGGCGGTCATAATCTTTTTTTGCCGCTGTTCTTTCAGCTCTTCATCAATTTGATTGTCCAGTTGCGCTGCCGAAGTACCATCCTCTTGCGAGTAACAAAAGGCACCAACGCGATCAAAGTGGCCCTCGTTGACAAAATCGAGAAGTTTTTCAAACTGGGCCTCTGTTTCACCAGGAAAGCCAACGATAAATGAGGTGCGTAAGGTGATATTAGGAACCCGTTGGCGAATGCGCTGAATGAGGGCGCGCAATTGCTGTTCGTCAATGCGCCGATTCATTTTTGTCAAAATGGCATCATCAATGTGTTGTAACGGCAGATCGAGATAGTTGCAGATCTTCTCTTCGCTGGCGATCAGGTCGATCAACTCATCCGTTACCCCATCAGGGTAGGCATACAACAGCCGAATCCATTTTAAATCCGCAATCTTCACCAACTCACGCAGGAGTTTTTCCAGCGTTGAACCATCCTTCAAATCATGACCAAAGGCGGTAATATCCTGCGCGATCAGGTTGATCTCTTTTACCCCTGCTTGAACACTGGCTTCCACTTCGGCAACCACCGAAGCGATGGTGCGCGAACGCAGTGGCCCGCGTAATTGCGGAATGATGCAGTAGGAGCAGCAATTCGAGCAGCCTTCCGCGATTTTAACGTATGAAGTGTAGAATGGTGATGCTTTGACGCGCGGCGTGGTGTGATCGTGCAACGCAGTTGGTGCGCTCACCGCCTGAAGTTGTTGTTTCGAGGTGCGATATTCATCAATCAGCTCGACAATTCGCACCGCATCACCCGTTCCCATGAAGATATCCACTTCAGGAAGTTCCTTGGCGAGGTCAGCTTTATAGCGTTGCGGCAAACAGCCGCAAACAATCAACAGCTTGCACGAACCATCCTCTTTAAAGCGCGTGGCTTCAAGGATAGTATCAACGGATTCCTCCTGAGCATCGCTGATAAAAGCACAGGTATTGATGATCAGAATATCAGCCTGCTCCTCATCGTTGGTGATGTTGAAGCGATCACTGTTGAGGTGGCCGAGGATCACTTCCGAATCAACAAGGTTTTTCGGGCAGCCTAAGCTGATTAAACACACATTTTCTTTATTCAAGCGAGTTCTCCACCACTACGAGCGCATGTTCATAAATTGCAGGTCAACATCGAGGTCAGCACCTTTGAGCATCTGCATCACATCTTGAAGGTCGTCAATTTTTTTGGCTGAAACGCGCACTTCATCGTCGGTGATTTGTGGCTGAACTTTGAGCTTCATATCTTTGATCTTTTTGATGATCTCTTTGGCTTTCTCTTTTGAGATCCCCTGAACTAAGTCGATGTTTTGACGAACAGCGACACCGGATGCATTTTCCACCTTGCCGAAGTCGAGACACTTGGCTGACACATTACGCCGAGTCAGCTTGGCCTTGAGAATATCGACAATCGCTTGCAACTTATAATCATCGGCCGCCAAAATGGTGATGCTCTCCTTGTTAAGGGTGACCTCGTTGTGCGTACCCTTAAAGTCGTAGCGTTGATCGACCTCTTTGCAGGTTTGGTTTACAGCGTTATCAACTTCTTGTAGATCTACTTTTGAAACAATGTCAAAACTAGGCATGATACTCCTCCATGAAGGATAGATAGATTATTTGAAATCAACGGTTAAATCAGATGGGCGCACGGTATCAACGCCTTCGGGAATAATGAAGGTAAATGATTTACGGGTTGCGCTTTGGTTAATTTTTATCGCCCGGAATTCGATCTCAGTAGTGTTACCTGTTGGGTCGAGAACGCTGGCCATATGTAATGGGAATCCCGCTTGAGGTTGCGCGTCAGCCAACCATTTAGGCACGGCAAGCGTCAGAGTTTTGATGTAGACCGACGACTCTTTAGGGGTGAGTTGGAGCAAGTAGTCGTCATCGTTATTGCGTTGCGGTACGCCCCACACGACCGAGAAATGTTGCGAAAGTTGACCGAGATTGCGTAAGAACAGCAGTGGGTCTTCACTGTAATAGCTTTCATCGTTCACTTCCGAAACCATCACCTGATTGTTGTCGGGAAGATACACCCATAGGTTTTGTCCGTCAGATACCACTTGTTGCTTGTTTGGTACAGTGTAGCGCCAGTGGAAGAGGGTGTCGGTACGTTGAGCATCATCCGCACAGATAAACTTCATCGCCATCGTGCCACGTGCTGTTTGGGTTCGATTTAGACTAGCAATGCGGGCCTTTTGATAAAAATCGGCCTCAACTGTTTGTATGCTTTGATCGCCAGCACTGGCGTTAAAGCGTTGTTGGAAGCGTTCGAGTAGTTGTTCAGGGCTAGGGCTGGTGGTCTGAGCCCATGCTGGACTGGTGATGCAAAGTAAAATTAAAAAAATAACAGTGCGCATGCACAATTCCTTTCGGGAAAGTTGAAACCGGTTGTTGCCGGAGGGTGATTAACGAAAATGGTTAAAGCCTGTTGACTGAATGGGTCGTTGCTGACCCGCTGCATCGACCAGTGTCAAACCTTGACTAGCAGGGACGCAGGAGCCGATTTGGGTCAATGGTACTCCGAGTTCAGTGGCAAGCTGATTGATCTTATCATTGTTTAGCGCTGGAGCACAGAAAAGGAGTTCATAGTCCTCACCGCCACGCAGGGCAGTTTCAGCGTCTTGTGGATTGTTTTTAAGATGCTGTCGCGCTGCATCTGAAAGGGGGAATTGATTTTGAATTAATTGTGCTCCCAGTTGAGATTGATCAAGGATGTGGCCAAGATCGGAAAAAATTCCGTCTGATACATCAATCATGGCTGTTGCTAGGTTGTTTTTGGCAATCGCTTGGCCAAGCTCTAGGCGCGGAGTTGGGCTGTGGTGTCGTTGTCCTAAGTAGGCTGCTGGGGTCTCGCCGCGCTGAAGTTGGGCGAGGGCGAGGGCGCTATCACCAATGGTTCCTGAAACATAGATGAGATCGCCCTGTTTGGCACCATCTCGACATAGCAGATGTTCAGGTGAAATAGAACCATGCACGGTAACAGAGATCAGCAAGCTGCCATTGCTGCGACAGGTGTCACCGCCGCAAAGTGTTGCCCCGGCAGCGTTGGCCTCATCGATAAAACCTGAGGTAAACTGGTCGATTTCGGTTGCTGTAAGGGTTTTCGGTAGGCCAACACCTAAAAAAAGGTGAGTAGCCTTACCGCCCATGGCGGCAATATCACTCAGGTTGACGGCGGCACTTTTACGGCCGAGGTGGTACATATCGGTCCAATCTCGGCGGAAATGGACATCTTCGATCAGCAGATCCTTGCTGGTAAGCAGTAGTTCCCCAGCGGGGATAATGGTCGCGGCGCAATCATCGCCAATCCCGACAGCAACACTGTCACTGTCGCTAACTTGGTTACGAATTCGATCTATGAGGCCAAATTCACCGAGTTGGCTGAGGTTGTTGTTTGTTTCTTCAGAATTCATGGCGACAACTTTATGCAAACTGTCGCTAAATGTCCAGTAGAGAGCGTATCATTCTAGCTCCTCAAGTGCGTTTATCGCCTGTTTAAATGGTTGAGGCAGTCGGCGAGCTTTACGCGCGGTGTAATCGAAGGCGATGAGGGCCGTTGTCCCCTCTGCGGTTAATTCACCATTTCGCTCAATCCGGTAGCTCATCGTCACTGATGAACGTCCCATTTCTGTCACCCGTACCCCAATTTCCAATTCATCAGCAAGAAACATTTCGGCCCGATATTTTACGTTTGCTTCAGGGAGAATAATGCCACAGCCACCAATGTCGAGTTCGCTGAAATTCCCTAATTGTTTCAGGTAGCGAATGCGAGCATCTTGAAAAAAATTAAGTACCGCAGAATTTGCAACATGATTGCCGTAATTGATGTCACTGATCCGAACTTGGTACGCTGTTGTGAACTGAAAACCTTCCATTTTGTACTCCTGTGGTAGTAGTGAGCTGTCAACGGTAACGTATTGTGGCTGAGTTGAGCAATATAAAGTAAATATGATTTTCTTATTATAGTAATGCCCGTAAATTAAGGTAGTTATGCTGATGTTCTGTCTTGATGTTCATTTCTGGGTGGCGTACATCGTTTTTGAACTTTACGATATCTTTGTTTAATTGGTGAAAAATGAAGGGATTGCCAGTTTTGACTGGTGTGCGGTAGTATGTTGGCCGGATGTAAGCAGGTGAAAATAAAATTCTAAAAGGATGATGACAATGAAATATATTGGAGCTCATGTGAGTGCAGCAGGAGGGGTTGATAATGCCCCCGTTAATGCTGCACAAATTGGTGCGACAGCTTTTGCGCTATTTACTAAAAACCAGAAGCGCTGGAATGCATCCCCTTTGACCGATAAGGTGATTGCATCGTTCAAGGAAAAGTGTCTTCAGTATGGTTTTGCTATGGATCAAATTTTACCTCACGATAGTTATCTGATCAATTTAGGTCATCCTGAAGCGGAAAAGCTGGAAAAATCGCGGACGGCTTTTATTGATGAGATGCAACGGTGTCAACAATTGGGGCTAACTCGGCTCAACTTTCATCCCGGCAGCCACTTAAAGCAGATAGGCGAAGGTGAATGCATAAGCCGTATTGCTGAGTCGTTAAATATCGCTTTGGCGCAAACGGCAGGGGTCGTTGCGGTGATTGAGAATACCGCTGGCCAAGGGAGTAATCTTGGTTATTGTTTTGAGCAGTTGGCTGAAATAATTGCACAGGTGGAGGACAAAGAGCGGGTCGGTGTGTGTTTAGATACCTGCCACACCTTTGTTTCAGGTTACGATTTGCGGACCACTGAGGCGTGTGAGGCGACGTTTAAAGCCTTTGACGAGGTTGTCGGCTTTAACTATTTAAAAGGGATGCATATCAACGACAGTAAAACCCCCTATGGCAGCAAAGTAGACCGCCACGCACCGTTGGGTGCTGGTGAGATTGGTTGGAGCTGTTTTGAGTACATTATGGCCGATAGTCGCTTTGATAACATTCCGTTGATCTTAGAAACAACGGATCAACTGTTATGGGCTGAGGAGATTGCGCAATTAAAACGGTTGGCGGGAATTCTTGTTTAAGGCATTTGCAAAAAAAAGATAAAAAAAAGCGGTTATCCCGAAAAGGATAACCGCTTTTTTGTTAAAGCTATTAAACTTATTTAGCTAGTGGGCCGGCGTTTTTAACGTCGTCGGTAACACCATCAGCAAATTTCACAAAGTTGGCGTGGAATGCTTTAGCAAGATGGATTGCTTTGGCGTCATATGCGTCTTTGTCTTCCCATGTATTACGTGGGTTAAGAATTTCATCCGGTACATTAGGGCAGCTCTGTGGAATATGGAGGCCAAAGATTGGATCTTGCTGATAGTCAACATTGTCCAATTTGCCTTCAAGAGCTGCGTTAAGCATCGCACGGGTGTACTTGATCTTCATCCGTGAGCCGATGCCGTATGGGCCACCACTCCAACCTGTGTTAACCAACCAGCAGGAAACTTCGTGCTTGCGAATTTTCTCTTTTAACATGTTGCCGTACTCAGAAGGATGCAAAGGCATGAATGGTGAACCGAAGCACGCTGAGAAGGTTGTTTGAGGCTCTGTAACACCTTTCTCAGTGCCAGCTAGTTTTGCTGTGTAACCAGAGATGAAGTGATACATCGCTTGCTCTGGTGTTAATTTTGAAATTGGCGGCATAACACCAAAGGCATCAGCCGTAAGCATGATGATGTTCTTTGGGTTGCCAGCCATCGATTCAGGAACAATGTTAGGGATCTGCTGGATTGGATACGCTGCACGGGTGTTCTCAGTGATGCTAGCATCATCGAGATCAACAAAGCGGGTGGTGGCATCCAGACCAACATTCTCTAGGATGGTACCGAAGTTGCGGGTGCATTTAAAAATTTCAGGCTCAGCTTCAGGGCTAAGGTTGATCACTTTCGCGTAGCAACCGCCCTCAAAGTTAAATACCCCTTTGTCTGACCAGCCGTGCTCATCGTCACCGATTAACTGGCGGCTTGCATCGGCAGAAAGGGTTGTTTTACCTGTGCCAGAGAGGCCAAAGAATACCGCGCTATCACCATCAGGGCCAACGTTGGCGCTACAGTGCATAGGTAGAACGCCGCGCTGAGGTAAAAGGTAGTTCAGAACAGAGAAAACACCTTTCTTGATTTCGCCACTATAAGCTGCTGCCGCAATCAAAACAATTTTACGATCAAAATTGATGATGATGCCCGCTTCAGAATTTGTACCGTCGAGTTCAGGGATCGCTTTGAAGTCGGGTGCTGCAATAACCGTAAAACCTGGAGCAAAGTTTTCAAGCTCAGACTCTGTTGCTTTAATTAGCATGTTGCGAGCAAACAGACTCTGCCATGCTTGGGTAGTAATCACTCGGATAGGGAGACGAAATTCTGCGTCAGCCCCGGCAAAGCAATCCTGAACAAACAGATCACGATTTTGCAGATAAGCCATCATGCGGTTGTAGAGGGAATCAAACTTGTCAGCGTCGAAAGGCTTATTGACAGTGCCCCACCAAATTTTATCAGCACTCTCGCCAGCTTTTACAATGAAGCGGTCGTTGGGTGAACGGCCAGTATATTGGCTATTTGAGACGACGATTGGTCCTTGATGAGAAAGGTGACCCTCACCGCGACAAATAATCTCCTCATAAAGTGCTGGGGTGCATAGGTTGCGACTGATGCTTTTGACGTTGGTAATACCGTGTTGTTCCAGGTAATTACCGCAAGGTTTGTTTGACTGGCTCATGGTGACTCTCTTTCCTGAAAATAAAAGACGATAGCAATGTACCACAGGGTACAAAATAGAATGTTGAGCTGTATTGTTTTTAGAGCTGTTACAATAACCTCTCTAAAAACACGGTTAAATTTTTTATTGTTATTGAAGATTCACTTCATAGCCCCTGAATTATCAAGAGTCAAGTAAAACTCGTAAAAAATTAGACTATTCCTAACAAAATACCAAAAATCAACACGTTGTAAATGGCTGGGTTGAGGCGGTTGGAATAATGCGCTAATTATTGGATTCAGTCAAAGTGAAAAAATCGATGGCAAAGAGTGATGTCGGTGATGGAAGGAAAAAAGGGATCAAAGTTATCGACTTTAATCCCTTTTTTAATGGTGATATATTTTGAAACGGTTTTGTAATTTTAGTCCCGTAGGTCAGCCGTGCCGCCGCCAGGATTGATGCAGCGCAGGGTCAGTTCTTGAGCAATCTCTTGTAACGCCAGCGCGGTAGGAGATTCAGGGCAGGATTCAACAACAGGCTTACCTGTGTCGCCTGCGTCAACCATACGTGGGTCCATAGGGATTTGACCTAAGAACGGTACCGTCATATCTGCTGCCATGAGTCGGCCACCACCTGTTTTGAAAATGTTGGTGACCTCGTTACAGTTAGGGCAAACGAAACCACTCATGTTTTCGATAATGCCGAGAACAGGAAGATCCATTTTTTTACAGAAGGTTACCGATTTTCGTACATCAACAAGAGCCACTTTTTGTGGCGTAGTCACGAGAACCGCGCCAGAACCTTTGCCGAGAAGTTGGACAATGGTGAGAGGCTCATCGCCAGTACCTGGGGGGCAATCGACAACGAGGTAATCAAGTTCACCCCATTCAACATCTTTGATAAACTGTTGAATAACACCCGCTTTTGCGGGGCCACGCCAAATTAGCGCATCATCAGCAGATTCGGTCAAAAAGCCAATCGACATCACTTTTAAGTTGCCACGTTCAATGGGAAGCATGCCGTTTTCGCTGGTTTCTGGCCGCATTCCTTCCATGCCGAGAAGAGTTGGGATGGAGGGACCATGAAGATCAATATCCATTAAGCCAACTTTAGCCCCTTGGCTGGCAAGTGAAACGGCAAGGTTGGCCGCTGTAGAGCTTTTGCCGACGCCACCTTTTCCCGACATAACGAGAATTTTATGTTTAATGGCGGCTAAATTGTTTGCTAACCGTTCTTGTGCTTTCTCTTTGTCGCACGCTTGTTTTTCAGTGTCGGAACAATTGTCGCTCTTAGAGCATCCGCTACATTCTTCGTTTGCCATGATTGCACATCTCCTTGGTAAAATTATTTCAGTTGTTCAATATGAATTATAATTATAAACGCATTGGGAGACTAATCCTCTCAGGGATATTTTGTCAATTTAGAATATGTGATGGATGGTTTTGTTTGAAAATTTCGTCGTAGTATCCATTGCGTTTAGTTAGAGTAAATAACCTATAACTCTGTTTTATTTCCCTTGACGATAAGGTTAAGCGGCTGTTAGCTTCGCATTTTAATTATACCTGCCACGTATAATTCGTCTTTTATTTCTATTTTGGAGGAAAGTGATGAAAAGATTATTAATGCTGATCGCTGTGCTCGTTGCAGTATCTCTTGCAGCCCCGAGTTGGGCGGCGATTGAATTTTTTGGTACAGCAAAAGTAAAGCCAACGTATTATTCGAATTTTGATTTCAATGATGATGTCAATGATAAGTTTGTCGTCAATGAAGGTGGTTTAGTGAAGGGCGCTCATATGCGTTCTGAATTGCGCTTAGGCTGGAAAGCCGCTGGCGATAAATGGTCTGTTAAGATGATTGCTGAAGCGGATGTGATCATGCAAAAAGATACGGCTGATCGCTCATTTTATGCCAATGCAACTAAAGATGGAAATCCTAATACTGGTGGCGAGTTTGGTATTGAGCGTGTTGAGTTGCTCTACAAATTTAATCCTGCATTCGAATTGCAAACAGGTTGGGATATTCGTGCGTTAGATATTAAGTCTGGTGGTTTATTGTATGGTGATGATCACCCGTTTATTGGTTTTCGTGGCCAAGTAGCTGAAAATACCAAGTACGAGTTACTCTTCCTCCCTATTCAAAACATGACCAGCTTACAAGGATCGGGGCCATTTGATAGTGATGAAGTGAACGACTGGCGTGTGTATTCGTTAAAATTAAATCAACAAGTAGGTGGGTTTAACCTTAGCCCATTCTTTGCTTATAGTGATAACGACTCTCGTGAAGCTCAAGTGGCCTATTACGGTTTTGAGGTAACAGGCAAGGCGGGTGCATTTAAGCCGTCGTTTGAGATCGTTGCTGCCGATGGTGATTTCGATAACGGTAAAGATATCTCATCCTGGGCGATGTATGCAGGTGTTGAGATGGACGTATGCAAAGCCTTTACCCCTTATGTTGCGTTCCGCTATACACAGGGCGATGATGATGCCAACGATGATGATGTCGATGGCTGGGTTGGTATCACTGATATCGGTCGTTTTACTCCATTAATGGGGATGGACGGCGGTATTCTTAGTGAAGATTTAGGCCAAAGCTATGGTGCGACACTTTATTCATACTCTCCTGAGCGTTCACCGTTAGCGGCTGGTTTAGATGCTGACAATTATGGTGGTATCAGTAATGGTGGTAAGGGTAATAACCCCGGTCAGGTATTGTTAGCGGTTGGTGCTAAGGGTGATCTGTCATCAATGGTTGATAAATTGAGTTACAAGACTCAGGTCTTTTTTATCTGGTATGATGAAACGGGCAACCTCGCAAATGTGAAGGATCCAGTTTCAGATGTTGATGATTACGCCGGTACTACTTTTGACTTCCAGTTAAAATATGCTGTAGATACTAATTTCAGTGTTGATTACATTTTTGGTGTTTTCCTCCCTGGTTCAGGTCTAGAAGATCAACTTGATAGCGATGATGTTGCGATGACAAACTGCCTAAGCCTATCTTGGAAATACTAATTCCGAACGGGCTAGATAGCTGATATAAAACTCCCCAGTAGGATACGATTCTGCTGGGGAGTTTTGTTTTATATTGACTTGTTTATTTGCATGGGAGATGTGCCAATGCGACGAAGTTTAAAAGGGTTGATAGTTTGTGTACTGTTGTGTGTGGCAACGGTTGTTTGTGCCGCCAGTTGGCCACAAGTTGAAAATCGTTTACAGCAATGGCAGGGTGCAAAAGAGATCGCCTTGCCGCAGGGTGTTGACCCCTTTGAGGATGAACTGTTTGCTCCCGTTGCTGAAGCTGCTTTGATGCAGGGCTATATGGTCCTACCCGATGGCGTTTCAACGACGACTGGGTTGGTTTTTTCAATCCGTGACACCAGTCGTGGTAAAATGTTGGTGCTTAAGCGTGGTGAAGATGGTGCTATTCTGGCGATGGAAAAGATGCAGCCTGTTGCACCAGTTGCGGTTTTGTCGACGACAAACATCGCAAAGCCATTAGCGACAACTCCAATGGTGCCAGCGCCTGTGGTTGCCCCACCTGTGCCCACTCAGCCAGCTCAAACGATTCAATCCGTTAGTCTGGCAACGTCTCCGGTTTCTGTTTCACCCGTTATGACGGCAACATCATCAACGCTCTCTGTGCGACATCCCGCTCAACCTGTAGCACAGGCAGAATTGATGTTTGAGTTAGGTGGTGCCCCAGTTCAAATTGTGGCTTGGCCGCTCGGTGATGGTGCGATTGACCTTTATGTGATGTACGATGATTACATTCAGCGGTTGCGTAGCGATGGCCAACAGTTGCAATTGCTTGAGCGGTTTACGCCTCCCGTTTCACCGACCCGCGCCCTACGTCTTGATATCGGCGATATGGATGGTGATCATCAACCCGAATTGGCTGCGGTGTGGGCAGAGGATATCCGCGGTGTGTCGGATGGCACAAATTCGAAGATCCATAGTTGGGTATTGAGTCTGACTGATAATGGTCTACAGGCGATTAGTGATGATCTGTCTGGTTATGTATCATTAAGTGGTCAGCAGGCGAGGTTGCAAAAGCGTTCTGAGTTTTCCGCATTTACACCTGAAGTGTATGCTTTAGATCTTAATGACGGTGTGGTTGTTGTTAGTGACGAGCCTGTTCGCAACGATACACGTTTGCTGTTTAATCAGCTGGAATGGCCAGATGATCAAAGTGCGTTGGTCTGGAACGATGATGATCGTCTGATGTTGGTAGCAAAGAGCCAAAATACCCGGATTTCAGGTTCAACATTGTTGACCGATTTTGGCCGTTACCAAGGGCCAATGGTGTCGATTCCCCTGCAAGATCCTGAATATCGCAGTGGTTTTTCCGCTGGTGATCGGATTATGGCGCGTGAAGTGGTGTTGGGCCGACGATTGATTCAGCAACAAGGCTCGGTATTCACGCTTGTGCGTGGCCGTAGCGAAGGATTGCCGTTGGTTGGTCGTCCGAGTGGGGTGGATCGATTGGTGAAAATTGATCGTGTCGCAAATGGCTTAAGTGCAGGCTATCCATTCGCAGCAGTCGAAGCATTTATGATCGATTTCTCAGTATATGGTCAGGGGAGTCTTGAGGCCATTGTGCTGTTAAATGAGAAAGCCGATGGCAGCGGTCGTTCCTACTTACGCATGCAAGCACAACGCTAACGGTTCCATATTAAATAGAATGAAAAAAGGGGATGACCAAATGGTCATCCCCTTTTTTATTTAAGCTGTGTGTTGCTCTATTTAGCCAGTAGCTGTTGTGCTGCCTTGAGAACATTCTCGGCAGTGAAACCAAAGTGCTCCATCAGCTTGTCACCGGGGGCGCTGGCACCAAAACCTGTCATGCCAACAACCGCGCCATCGAGGCCGGTATAGCGTTCCCAGCCAAAGGTTGAGGCCGCTTCGACAGCCAAACGT